>SKIX01000008.1 GCA_007116195.1 Marinospirillum sp.
CAAAGACCACACGACCCCCGTGAATGGCTTGGATCGCATCCCCCTGGTTGGCTTGGATAGTGAGTCCACGACTAACCAGACGGTTGTTGTGCTGGCGGCTGCCAAAAGCACTGAGTACACGACCCCGTAAGGGCCAGGGCAGCTCCCCACGCATATCAGGGAAGGGGCGTGCATCTCTTGGCGGTGGCAGGCGAACAATGGCCTCGGTAACAGCTTCTAGCAATTCTTCTAAGCGCTTTTGGTCAGCTTGCAAGGCTTGGAGTTCATCATCACGCCCACTGATTTTTTGGCTCAGTTCGCTAATCACTCGCTGACGCTGACGTTGCTCACCAACTAAATCTTGGCGTCTTTGCTGTAATGAGCGCCGGACTTGCTCCAGTGCCTGACCTCGAGTAATGATTTCTGCCTGGACTTGATCTAGCTGGCGAGCAATGGCGAGGTAGTCTTCAATACGGCGAGTGCGCTCTCGGTTAATATAGTCATAGTAGCGGAGTAACCGAGCCACACGATCAGGCTCTTGCTGATTGAGAAGAACTTTTAAATACTCCTGGCGACCCATTGAATAGGCCGCCCGTATTTGTTGGCGCAGGAAACCTGCTTGTTGATCGAGCTGTTCTTGTAACTCGTCTTGTTCGCTGCGCAAGCGACGCATACGCTGCTCAAGGGTTTGTGCTTCTTGGGTGTTGGCTGCTATTTGATTCACCAAGCGACTGATCTGTGTTTCAGTTTGGCGTAACTGATTTTGTAGCTCTGACTGCTCATCCCTTGCTTCGCTTAGCCAGCTTTGTAGCTGAGAAATATCCTGGCGTAACTGCTGAAGCTGACGCTCACTGACTTCCTCTTCATTGGCATGCAGAGGAGCAGCCAGAGCGTGCAGGATTAAGAGCGAGGCCAGCAGTAATGCAGGATATTTCATAACACCCTCCTTGGGCAGGCTGGCCTAGTTGTAGTCAACCAGAGCTTCACCTGTCATTTCCTTAGGTTGGGGCAAGCCCATGGCTTTTAACAGGGTGGGTGCCAAGTCACAAAGGCGACCGCCTTCTTTAAGGTGGGCTTTTTTGCCTTGGGGTGGCAGATAAATTAAAGGAACAGGAAAAGTGGTATGGGCTGTTTGTACTTGACCGGTTGTTTCATCCAGCATCTGTTCAGCATTGCCATGATCCGCAGTGATTAAAGCCTGACCATCAACGCTTTCTAAGGCTTCAATGACTCGACCTATACACTCATCTAAAACTTCGATTGCCTTAACTGCAGCATCAAAATCACCCGTATGGCCGACCATATCGCCATTGGCAAAGTTGCAGATAATGACATCGAACTGGCGGCTTGCAATCGCTTCAACCAGCTTGTCAGTGACTTGTCGGGCGCTCATTTCAGGTTGTAAGTCGTAGGTAGCGACCTGAGGTGAGGGAATCAGTATTCGAGTTTCCCCAGGGAACTCTTGCTCACGCCCACCTGAAAAGAAAAAGGTCACATGCGCGTATTTTTCGGTTTCGGCAATACGCAGTTGAGTTTTGCCTTGATCAGCCAAGTATTCGCCGAGTGTGTTTTTTAAGTCTTCAGGTGGGAAGGCTGCAGCAGCGGGTATATCAGCGGCGTATTGGGTCAGCATGACGAAATCAGCCAAGCGTGGCCAAGCTCTGCGGGCAAAGCCTTGGAACTCAGGCTCAACGAAGGCACGGGTTATTTCACGTGCTCGGTCAGCTCGGAAGTTCATAAAAATGACTGCATCACCATCTTCAATTTGGCAACTCTCACCTTCTGCCTGAATGCTGGTTGCAGCCACAAATTCATCATTTTCACCCCGCTCATAAGCTGCTTGCAAGCCCTCTAAGGCTGTTGTCGCGGTGTATTCACCCTGGCCTAGAGTGAGCAGGTTGTAAGCTTTTTCCACTCGATCCCAGCGGTTGTCTCTATCCATGGCAAAGTAACGACCCACTAAGCTGGCAATACGCCCTTTACCTAAGGCAGCAAACTTATCTTCCATGGCCTTGATAGAGCCTTCCGCACTGCGTGGTGGCATATCACGTCCATCTAGGAAGGCATGTAAATAAACCTGGGAAGCACCGCGCTCGACGGCCATTTGTGCCGCGGCAAAAATATGTTGTTCATGGCTATGAACTCCGCCTGGCGACAGCAGCCCCATGAGATGCACAGCCCCTTTGTTGTTAACGGCCTTATCAATAGCAGCTTGCAGGGTTGAGTTGGCAAAAAACTGGCCGTCGGTAATAGCTTGAGTGACTCGGGTAAAGTCTTGGTAAACAATACGACCTGCCCCCAAGTTCATATGGCCAACTTCTGAATTGCCCATTTGTCCGTCAGGCAAGCCGACCTTCATGCCATCAGTATGGATTTGGGTGGAGGGTAACTCTTGTCGCAGACGATCCATCACCGGCGTTTTGGCATGGTGGATGGCGTTGTGAGCGGCACAGGGGTTATCTCCATAACCATCCAAAATGATTAGGGCAACGGGGGAGGCTTGAGCATTCATCTTGGTTATCTATCACTCTTAATTGACGGCAAAGTTTAAAACCTGTCCATGATAGCTTTACAAACGCCAAATCACCATCCCACAGGTGTCAGCAAGGCTGCTCTGGTGTATCCTTGGGCGCGGAATTTTTTTAGTCAGGACAACCTAAGAGAACCACAATGTTTGATCAAATAATTGAGTTCACCCTGAACAACCCCCTGCTGGTCGGTATGTTTGTACTCCTGCTAGCCATGGTGATCTATAACGAAACCAAGGGGACTGCCAAAGGGGTCGATACCTCGGAAGCAGTGAGGTTAATGAACAAAGATGAAGCGATTGCTCTGGATATTCGCGATCGTAAGGACTTCAATGCAGGTCATATTACTGGTGCTGTGCACATACCGCTAAACAGCTTAGATAAGCAAATGTATGAGCTGGAAAAGCATAAAGACAAAAAAATTATTGTGGTTTGTCGTATGGGTAACTCAGCCAATATGGCGGTTAGTAAACTGCAAAAAGCAGGTTATGAAGGTGCGCTGCGCCTTAAAGGCGGCATGATGCAGTGGCAAACTGACTCTATGCCGGTTGTTAAAAAGTAACTGAACGATTAAAAGGAAAAAGAAATGAGCGAAGCTCCTAAGCCAGAATTTGCCTTGCAACGTATTTATCTAAGCGATGTATCTTTTGAAGCACCCAACAGCCCTGAAGTGTTTATGGGTAATGAAAAGCCCCAGGTTGACGTTAAGCTGGATGCCAAAAACCGTAAAGTGAACGATGCGCTCTACGAAGTGACCGTCAAGATTACAGCACAGGTTATGTTTGGTGACAAAACAGCCTTTCTGGCAGAAGTTCAGCAAAGCGGTGCTTTCCGTGTGGTGGGTATTGAAGGCGAAAA
>SKIX01000039.1 GCA_007116195.1 Marinospirillum sp.
CGCACCAGGTTCGGCAGCCGTCGTGAATAACCATTCAGCAACGGGATATGCCGTTGCACGATAGACAGGGCAATGTAACCAAAAACAAAGCCTGCCAAAAAGTTATAGCCGGAAAAATGCCCCGTCAGCACCACCCAAATCAGGGCCAGCATCAGGTTCCACATGAAGGCAATCATTGTCCACCTCCTAGTACCGCTTCAATATAGCCATCTGGGTTTAGCAGCTGCGCTGCTGAGGCTTCAGCCAGCTCGTAAATAGGCTGACCATAGAGGCCGATCAGCAGTGTACAGATAGCCAGCAGCACAATAGGGATGTACATATAAATCAAGCCAGGATCAGCTTTTTTACCCGTGAGTGCACTCGTATCCACCCCCTCAGGAACCGCCTTCCAGAAGGCTTCGGCCCAGATTTTGATCATTGAATAAAGCGTTAGCAAACCAACAATCAAAGCGACCAGGGTAATCAGCCAAGCCTCAGCTTCGATACCTGCACGGATAATAATAAACTTGGCAAAGAAGCCTGAAAGCGGTGGTAAACCGGCCAGCGACAGAGCAGGAATCAGGAACATAATCGCCAAAAAAGGCCGCTCCTTATAAAGTCCACCCAGCTTTTTCAGGTCATAGCTGCCCAGCAGTCGATGGGCCACACCACTGACCAGGAACAGATTCGTCTTCACAATAATATGGTGCATGATGTAGAAGACACCACCAATTAAAGCGAGAGGGGTATAGAGCGCTAAACCCATCATCATGTAGCCGATCTGACTAATGATATGGAAGGACAGAATACGGCGGAACTCGAATTGAGCCGCCGCACCGAGAACGCCGGTCAGCATGGTCAGACCCGCACCCCAGAGCAGTAGGTTATGGGTATAACCAGGATCATGCCCAAACATCAAGGTGAAAACACGGAAGAGCGCGTAAACACCCACCTTAGTGAGCAAACCAGCAAACAAGGCGGAGACAGCAACCGGCGGTGTATGGTAGGAAGCGGGCAGCCAGAAGAACAGCGGAAAGGCACCGGCTTTGATGCCAAAGGACACCATAAACATCACAGCAATCACATCAATCTTGCCGGTGTCTTCAACTTCACGCAACTTGACTGCGATATCGGCAAAATTCAGCGTGCCCACCAAACCATAAAGCAGGCCGATGGCGGTCAGGAAGATGGCCGAAGACAGCAGGTTGAGGGTGACATACTTGATTGCCCCTTCCATCTGTGAGCGCTCACTACCCAAAATCAGCAGGGCAAAAGAAGCAATCAGCAGCACCTCAAACCAGACGAAGAGGTTAAAAATATCGCCAGTCAGGAAAGCACCCGCCACCCCAGCTAGCAGGAAGTGCATCAACGGGAAGTAACCAAACTTCTCATAGCTTTTGGATGTCGTTGCCAAGGAGTAGATGGCTATGGCAAAACCCATCATCCCGGTCAAGAGCACCATGATGGCGGCCAGGAGGTCGGCCACCAAAGTAATCCCAAAAGGCGCATCCCAGCCAGCCATGTGCATCACCACATGACCGTCCTCAATCACCGCTAACAACAACCAAATACTGGACGCCAATAAAGCACCCGTACCCAGCACACCAATCCAGCGTTGAACCAGGCTGGAGCGCCAAGCAACCAGAGAAATAGCACCACTGGTTAAAGCAATAAAAATAGGTAACGCGACCTCAGGCCTCATTGATCTGTTTCCTTCATCTGATCCAGGTCGTCTGCTTTCACCACTTCATAAGCGCGGTGAATCAGCACCACAGCAAAAGCCAACACACCAAACGCAATCACAATTGCTGTCAGCACCAATGCCTGAGGCAAAGGATCTGCCACAGCACCTTCGGGTGCCATAGCCCCAACAGGGATCAGCGGTGGTGCACCTCGAGTCATGCCCGAGACAGTGAAAATCAACAGGTTGGCTGCATTGGATAGCAGCATCAACCCTATCACCAATTTAACAATACTGCGTCTGAGCATCATGTAGATTGCTGCTGCATAGAGCAGACCTACAACGATAGCCATCAAGGGTTCCATGCTCGACTCCTTAAACTTCTTCAGATTCAGCCAGCGCCACCACGAAGGTCACTACTGAGCCAATCACGGCCAGGTAGACCCCGATATCAAAAATCAGGGGCGTGGACAGCTTCAATTCAACATCACCCGGCAACATGATCGGCCACCACTGGGCCGTCAAAAAGGGCTCGCCGACCAACCAGGCTGGAAATACCGATGCCAAGCCAAACAGCAAGCCTACGCCGATCAGAGTACGCGGATCTACACGCATCAAGTCACGGGTGACTTCCGACCCGAAAGCAAATAGATAAAGTGAAAAGGCTGCCGCCGCGACTAGGCCGGCAATAAAGCCGCCGCCGGGCTCATCATGCCCACGCAGCAGCAGAAACACCGAAAACAGCAGCTGCAGGGGCAGCAGAAAGCGAGCCGCTGCATAAAGAATCAGAGTTCCCGGCTTCATCATGATGCAGACTCCTCTTTCTTGTTGTTCTCCTCAGGCTCAGGCAGCACCAGGCTACCGGCCAGGGTATTGGCTCCCGGCTCGGTGCTGGGGTGGAATTTGAGCATGGCATAGACGCCGATTGCAGCCAGAGCCAGTACGAAGATCTCACCCAAGGTATCCAGAGAGCGGAAGTCCACCAGAATCACGTTAACGATATTGCGACCATAAGCCAGCGGTTGGCTTTGCTCAATCATATAAGCAGAGATGCTGGGGAAGATCTGCACATCAATGGCCACCATCATTAGCAGCGTCATCAAGCCACCTGTTAACAAGGCCACCACGATATCCCTGGCACGCTGCGTGGGCGTGGACAAACTAACGAACCCAGGCAGCTTGAAGAGCACCAATACCAGCAGAATCACGGTTAGGGTTTCGACCAGTACCTGAGTGATACCCAGATCTGGTGCACTGAATAGAATAAAGATCAGCGCTACCGCAAAGCCAAAGACCCCCATGGAAGCAACCGCGCCCAGACGCGAGCGGGTGGTGCAGACAATAGCCGTAGCCCCCACCAGCAGACCGACCACAATCAACTCATGGATTTGGAAATCGACATCCCAGTTCCAGTGCAGCTGATAACGATAGAAGAGAGTGTAGCCCACCAGACCCACCATCGTCAGCAGAATCACCGTCAGGTAATTGCGCATGGAGCCGTTCTGCAGAATGCGGGTCTGGCCTTCCGCCGACCAGACAATAAAGTCCATAAACTTGAAATAGCCCGCTTCGGGGCCGCGTGCAATCACAGGGTTCAGGAATTCCAAGCGCTTACGGAAGCCCTCCCAACGCCAGAAGATCAGAGCACCCAATGCCAAGCTCGCCAGAGTCATCAGCAACGGCGCATTAATGC
>SKIX01000115.1 GCA_007116195.1 Marinospirillum sp.
ACTTTAACCAAGATGTTATCTTGACCTATTTGATAATCCGTATCGATGGGGTTGACTTCGCCATCGGGAATCATCGGGTCATTATTAGCTTCTGGCTGCTGCTGATCTTTGTTGTCAGTCATAGCAAGCTTGCTCCGATTCCGTCATGAATGAAAAATGCTTTTAAACAAGCCTACTATAGTTGATTTTGGTAATTTTTTACAGTTGGATACCAATTGAAACATTGTGAGATGGCCTGTCATCTGCTTGACATGAATCCAGGGTAAATTAAAGCTATACAAAAGAGAACTTAATCTGATAAAAGACCACTAAGCAAAGGTTGGATTTGGATTTTAGATCGAGATAAAGGAGTACTAGAATGCAAGCAAAAGATTTAAAACAGTTGTTGCAACAGCGTCAAGATGTTGAGCTAAGAATTATTAGCCATGCCGCAAGTCGTTTTTATTTGATTCAAATTAGCTGGGGAGAAGAGCTGGATTTGCTGAAAGGCTGGCGCGGTCAGCCCAAAGTTTATCGCAGTCTTGATCAGGCGACTGCCGAGTTGAAGCGCTTTGGTGCAGTCAAAGCAACTCTGGTTAGCCAGGTTGCGCATGATGAAGTGTTGGGGCGAGCACCTAACTATTCAGGTTTGGCGGCCGCTATTCCCCTTAGCTTCTAACAGCTGCTTGAGGGCAGGTCGCTTGTAGAAGAGGGCTTGGCAGGGTTAGTATTGTACGCAAGTTGTACGTTGACCTTTGCTTATTATCAGGAGTGACCGAGTGCCTTCTCAACCCAAGCCCCCTTTTGCTGTGATGTTGGTTAATCTGGGAACGCCCGATGCGCCCACAGCCCAAGCAGTACGTCGTTACTTAGCTGAGTTTCTATGGGATAAGCGCGTCGTGGATGTACCTCGGCCTCTCTGGTGGCTGATTCTAAATGGCATCATTTTGCGTTTTCGCCCTGGTCGGGTTGCCAAGAACTATCAACAGGTTTGGACAGAACAGGGCTCACCTTTGTTAGCGATTGGCCGTCAGCAGCAGCAGGCTCTACAGGCTAAGCTTAACGCTGATTTAAACAGCGAAATTCCAGTTTTTCTAGCCATGACCTATGGTTCGCCTTCAATGGAAGAGGTGGGCCGTGAAATGCGCAAAACCGGCGCTGAGCGCCTGCTGGTTTTACCCTTGTATCCTCAGTATTCAGCCACGACAACGGGTGCGGTTTTTGACCGCTTAGCCAAGAGCCTTAAGCCCTGCCCACATTTACCTGAAATACGTTTTATTCGAGATTATCACCAGCACCCGGATTATATACGGGCGTTGGCGGCTTCTGTGCGTGAGCATTGGCAGCAGCAGGGCAGGCAGGCTGAAAAACTGGTGATGTCTTTTCATGGTATACCGCAGCGTTATGCGGATCAGGGCGATCCTTACCCGCGCCATTGTCAGCAAACCGCCAGGTTGTTAGCTAAAGAGCTGGAACTTGATGAAAACCAGTGGTTGTTGACCTACCAGTCTCGCTTTGGTCGGGAGCCTTGGCTACAGCCCTATACAGATAAAACCCTCGAGCAGCTCGGCTCTGAAGGGGTTAAGTCTTTGGATGTTATTTGTCCAGGTTTTAGTGCTGATTGTCTGGAAACGCTGGAAGAAATCGAAGAAGAAAATCGGGAAATTTATGAAGAGGCAGGTGGTGAGGGCTTTGGTTATATTGCTGCCTTGAATAGCCGTGAAGATCATGTGGCTTTGTTGTCAGAGTTGGTGATTGAGCACAGTCAAGGTTGGTTAACTGCCTCTTAAAGCACCTTTCGAGCTAGGACATTTTGTCGCATTTTTGCTCTTTTTCTTCTTATTATTATCCATTAAATTTTCGCACCCTTCGGGGTGCGGTTTTGCTTGTCGAGCATAACTGAGTGTATTAGTCTGATTTGCTGGTGAAATTATAACGACCGCTCGTTTTCACAAGGGAACTTCAAACCATGCAGTTTGCAGTGCTATCAGGCTTCCTTCTGGCAGCCCTTACACCTTATCTGAATACCCTGCTGGGCAAGCGCCTCGGCTGGGCTCTTGCTCTGCTTCCGGCCGCGCTGGCCGTGTGGTTCGCCGGTTTTCTACCGGATGTCATGGCCGGACAGATTATCGTACAGGAAATGATCTGGATTCCTGGTCTGGATATCTCCCTGACCATGATGCTCGATGGCCTGTCGCTGATGTTTGCCCTGCTGATCACGGTGATTGGTTGCTTTGTCTTCCTCTATGCCAGCAGCTATCTGGAAGGGCATGAAGATCTGGTGCGCTTCTATGTGGTGCTCCTGTCCTTCATGGCCTCGATGTTGGGCTTGGTGCTGGCCGATAGCCTGATCACCCTGTTTGTGTTTTGGGAGCTGACTAGTATCACCTCCTATATGCTGATCGGCTTCAATCACAAGGACCCGGAAGCGCGTAAAGCGGCCCTCCAGGGTCTGATCGTCACTGTGGGTGGTGGCCTGGCGCTGCTGGCCGGTATGGTGATGCTGGCCAGTGCGGGTGGCAGCTACTCGATTCAGGAAATCCTGACTCAGGGCGAAGTGATTACCAATAATCCGCTGTATCTACCGATGCTGCTGTGTCTGCTCGGCGGTGCTTTCACCAAGTCAGCGCAGTTTCCTTTCCATTTCTGGTTGCCCAATGCCATGGCTGCACCGACTCCGGTCAGCTCTTACCTGCACTCAGCCACCATGGTCAAGGCGGGTGTCTATTTGCTGGCGCGTCTGCATCCTGCGATTGGCGGTACTGAAGCTTGGCAGATCATTCTGCCGCTGTTCGGTGCCACCACCATGTTTGTCGGGGCCTTCCTGGCGATTCGCAGCACTGGGGTTAAAAAGCTGCTGGCTTACACCACGGTCATGGCGTTGGGTACACTGATTATGCTGTTGGGTATCGGCACTGAAAAAGCCATGATTGCCTTTGCCGCCTTCCTGCTGGGTCACTCCTTGTATAAGGGTGCACTCTTTATGGTGGCCGGTGCTCTGGACCATTCCACTGGCACCAAGGATGTCACCAAAATGGGTGGCCTGCGCAAGGCCATGCCCGTTACAGCTCTAGCGGCTTTGGTGGCCGGTTTGTCCTTGGCTGGCTTGCCACCCTTGTTTGGTTTTGTGGCGAAAGAGTTGATGTTTGAAGCCGTGCTGACCGGCTCGGTGCTGGTGACCTATATGGCGGTGCTGGGAGTGGTGTCAGCAGCCTTCGGTATTGCTGTGGCGGCCCTGATCGCTTTCAAGCCCTTCTACGGGGCCTTGAAAGCAACCCCGAAAACACCGCATGAAGCCCACTGGCCAATGCTGGCGGGGCCGGTGGTACTGGCGGGTATTTCCTTAGTGTTTGGTGTGCTCCCGGGTCTGGC
>SKIX01000028.1 GCA_007116195.1 Marinospirillum sp.
AGTTGGAAGCGTTCGCGCAGCCAGTTGGTGAATTCGATGGCACCGGGCAGGGGTTCGAGTTCGGCGATGACGGCCTGGATGTCGGGCAATTTCAGGCCGTTTTCGTCGAGGATGCGCAGGCGTTGGCGCATGAGGACGTCGTAGTCGGGCACGTCGCGGGTGGTGGCTTTGAGTTCTTCGATACCGGTTTTTTCAGCGAAGGCGATCCAGATTTCGGGGATGAGTACCCCTTCCAGATCCAGGCAGGCCAGTTCCATAGTGATCCTTAATTTGTTAGTGATAAATTAAATTCAGGAACCTCTGATTAACCTTAGACTAGCAAGCGCATTTGTTAATCAGAAGTATCCTTGACCTGGCTAGTATAAAGGTTTTTCTACCTTTTCGGCAGTTCCAGCCCGGTAAACATCTGTTCTATTTCTTGGCGGCTGCCAGCAACAAGTGCCTGGTCCAGGGTATCGCGATCCAAGTGGCCGGCCAGCTTCTCAATAAAGTCGTAAAAGTAACCACGCATGAAGGTGCCCCGGCGAATGCCTAAACGTGTGATGCTAGGTTCAAACAGGTGGCTGGCATCTAGAACGACTAGATCCTGCTCGTTTTCTTCAGCGGCCATGTGAGCAACAATACCGATACCGACCCCAAGGCGTACATAGGTTTTGATGACATCAGAATCGGCAGCGGTAAAGACGATACGCGGTTCCAATTCAGCTTTAGCAAAGGCCTCATCGACTTTAGCACGGCCTGTGAACCCTTGAATGTAAGTCACTAAAGGGTATTCAGCGAGCTTTTCCAGCGTTAACTTACCACCACTGGAAGCTAAGGGGTGATCTTTAGGCACTAGCACACAACGATTCCACTGGTAGCAAGGCAGGGTCACCAGGTCGTTGTAGTTGGCAATGGATTCGGTGGCAATGGCCAGATCAGCTTCGCCATCTGAGACCATTTGTGCAATCTGTGGTGGCGTACCCTGCTTCAAGCTTAGGGTCACGTCTGGATATTTTTCCATAAACTGACTAATCACTTCAGGCAGAATAAAGCGCGCTTGAGTGTGAGTGGTCGCCAGCACCAGGTCACCCCGCTTCTCATTACTGAATTCCTGAGCGACTTTTTTGATATTTTCAGCCGTGCGTAACATTTCACCGGCCAAATCAATAACCACCTTGCCCGCTGGGGTGATGCGAGTCAGGTGTTTGCCGCTGCGGGCAAAGATTTCTACGCCTAGCTCGTCTTCAAGCAAGCGAATTTGTTTACTGATACCGGGTTGAGAGGTAAAGAGGCTTTGAGCAGTAGCAGAGACGTTAAGGTCATGATGAGCGACTTCCCAGATGTACCTAAGCTGTTGTAACTTCATACCAAGCCCTATAAAGGTAATAAGCAGTAGATTTCAAATTACCTAAAAGAATATACATTCGCTTGCATAAAAGCAAGCTTGGTTAGGCTCATACCAGCTTCTGTTCTGCTGCTAGTGCTTGAGTTACTTCTTGCGCACGCCAATCCAGCACCCAGGCTTTCAACCCCAGAGATTTGCCTTTAAGAGTTAGCGTATCGACAAAGTAGCAGGGCAAACGGTCTTTAACCGCCAGGTAGGTTACCTCCCCCATAAGAATATCAACGCTGGCACAGGGCTTAGCTTCACCGGCTTGAACCTCTGCTTTCCATTTTAGGTTTTGCTCCTTGGTTGCACTTTCCAAACGGGCGGCAACATTAACAACATCGCCAATTGCTGTGTAATTAAACCGGTTGCGCCCACCAATATTCCCAACCACCCCTTCTCCGGTATTGATGCCAATTCCCATAGCCAGGCGGCGCACATCATCTTCTGGAAAGTCAGCATTAAAGCTTTCTAGTGCTCGCATCATGGCGGCAGCAGCGAGGCAAGCATGGTAAGCATGGTCTGAGTCTTGCAAAGGCGCATTGAAGAGCCCCATCACGGCATCTCCCATCAGCTTGTCCAGGGTACCCTGATAGGCTTGCAATGCATTGATCATGACATCGAAGTAGTTGTTTAAATGGCTAACCAGTTCTTCTGTTTCTAAAGCCTCGGTCGTGGGAGTAAAATTACGTAGATCGGAAAACAGCAAAGTGAGTTGTTGACGCTGACCGCCCAGTTTCAGCTCGCTACCCTGGTGGACAATCTTTTCAACCAGCGCAGGTGCGACATAACTGCTGAAAGCCAAGCGCAGTTGGTCAGCCTGTGCCTTGTTGAGTAGGAAGAGCCAAAGTTCGCCTGCAATAATTAAAGTTAACAGTAAGGCGAGCGGATAAAATATTTCCAGCCAAAGGTTAGCCTGCAAATAGAGTAGAATACCGACGAAATAGATGCTTGTTAGCAGTAACACATAACCAGCAAATCTAAGCCAGGTGTTATGGAGTTGCAAAAGCACAGCAAAAATAACCGCAACTAAAGCTAAAACACCCAATAAAGGCAGGCCATTAATTGCCTGCAGCAAACTCGAATCCATCAAGTTAGCAACCAGGGTTAAATGCACTAGAGGGCCAGGCAGTTGACCTATGGGGGTGGAACGCAGATCGGTAATGCCGGCTTCACTAATCCCCAGAATAACCCACTTACCTGCTAAAACATCAGGGTCCCAGTCATCGGCCATCAGCTCTGCAAAGGTAATTCGTGGATAGGCTGCATCCGAGTAATAGTTGAGTTTAATTCGGTTAAGCGAATCCACTGGCAAGCGACGTTCGCCGAGCAGGGCTTGCTCACCCTGAATGACTAAATCTTCACCAGCTGCCCAGCGCCACATTTGCAAAGCAAGGTTAGGAAAAGCAGCATCTTCAACCCAAAACGCTAAGGGGTAGTGGCGAAAACGCTGATCAACATCAGGTTTAATATTCAGTGCAGATAAAACCGGGTAGGCTTCCAGAATGGGGGAAATGGGTAATTCCAACTCTTCACTTAGAATCAGTTGTGCGTCTGTCACCTGCATCAGTGACGAGTCTAGCACCCGAGCATAGGCGTCATCATCTAGCCAGCGTGCTTGAGGGCCATTTAAAAAGCTGCCACCTATTGCAGGTAAAAAGCTCAGGGTATCAGCAAGGTGTTGATCCTCTTTTGCTGAGGTGGGTTCAGCAAAGGCAATATCCACACCTATCACTTTAGCTTGATGCAAGCGCTCCAACCCTTCAGCGATAAGGCTACGTGACCAGGGCCAACGCCCAAAAGCCTGAACACTGGTATTTTCAACTTCGACAAACACCACCTGTTCAGGAAAACTACGAGGATTGTGCGAATAGTAAATATCACTCAAAGCACTCGCCAGAGCTTGCACCATCGTCGGTGGCTTCAAGCTCAACCCCAGAAAAGCCAAGGGCAGAACTACTAGCACCAGCAGCAGTTGCAG
>SKIX01000020.1 GCA_007116195.1 Marinospirillum sp.
CAAGGCATTGAGCAGGTTAACCAGGCCGTTATTCAAATGGACGACGTAACCCAGCAGAATGCTGCCTTGGTTGAAGAAGCGGCCGCCGCTGCTGAGTCCCTGGAGGAGCAGTCTCAAGCGCTCAGTGATGCAGTTTCCACCTTTAAAATCAGCAAGGATAGTAAGCAAGAAGCGCCTCAGCTTCGCAAAAAACCGGCTGCCAAAACTAAACACTTGCCACCCCAACCCCCAGCTGCAAGTAAACGTGTGCCACCACCCCCACCCAAGCGTCAACGGGATGATGAATGGGAAGAGTTTTAACCCTGGCCGCTTTGCCCTGGCTGATCTTGCTAGAGATCAGCCAGGCAGCCGAGCCTCTCGACTGGGCTGAGCTTCAGCCTGACGGCTGGACTTTAAACCGATCAGAAATTTTTTCCGGTCAGGATATTAGTGAGTTAAGTGATTTCAGCCCTGAGGCTCAAAAGCTAATGGATCGCTTGCAGCAAAGGCTAGATGAGGCACCGGCAAACAAGGCATTAACAGGTTCTAGCGTGGCACTTAGTGGTTACTTGCTGCCATTACAGCGACGCCAAGGTCAGGCTTACCAGTTCTTTTTGGTGCCTTATTTTGGTACGTGCATTCATAGCCCGCCGCCTCCTGCTAATCAAATTGTGCGGGTCAAGTTTACTGAAGGAACACCTCACTCCAGCTTTTTTACCCAGGTGCAAGTGACCGGCACTCTGACTGCAGAGCGCTGGTCACACCGTTTAGCCACCTCGGCTTATCGGCTGGATGCAGTGGAAGTTATTTTGGCTGAATAAGCTATTGTTAACTAAGGGATTGCAGCAGGCTTAGCAAAGAGTGTTATGCTACAAGAAATAATTTTACGTTGCTCAAGTGTATTGAAAAGAGGACTCAGTGAATGGCCAAATCGATTCTGACTGTCGATGATTCCGCATCCATCCGCCAGATGGTGTCTTTTACCCTTAAGGGCGCAGGCTATACAGTTACTGAAGCCGTTGATGGCAAGCAGGGGCTGGAAAAGGCAAAAACTGGTCGATTTGATCTCGTATTAACGGATCAGAATATGCCTAATATGGATGGTATTACGCTGATTAAAAGCCTGCGTGCTCTACCTGCTTACAGCCGAACACCTATTCTGGTTTTAACCACCGAAGCAGGCGATGCCATGAAGCAGCAGGGCAAAGCTGCCGGTGCAACGGGTTGGCTGGTTAAGCCTTTTGATCCGCAAAAGCTGATCGACGTTGTGAAGAAAGTTATTGGCTAATGTTCATTTATTTCTGGTTTTGTTAATAGGGGTTTAGACCATGAGTGTTGATTTAAGCCAGTTCCATCAGGTTTTCATTGATGAGGCCTACGAGCACTTGGCAACCATGGAAAACCTCCTGTTGGCAGTGGATTTAGACAACCCCAGTCTGGATGATCTGAATGCCATCTTCCGCGCCGCTCATTCAATTAAAGGTGGTGCTGGAACCTTCGGTTTTACTGATATTGCTGATCTAACCCATGCCTTAGAGACGCTATTGGATCGTTTGCGCAAGGAAGAGCTGAAGCCAACCGATGAAATGATTGAAGCTTTTTTACAAGCTAGTGATCTTTTAGGGTCGATGCTGGATGCGCATCAACAGGGTGGTGAAGCCGATGCCGAACGCATAGACAAGGTTAAAAATGAGCTCATACGTCTTGCTGCAGATGACACTCCTGAGCAGTCAATACCCGATCAAGAGGCTCAATTACCCGCGGTTGCTGCCGATGCCCCTGAGCAAACATGGCTGATCGAGCTAAAGCCACAGAGTAATATCTTCGCTCAGGGCGCTTCCTACGAGGCTATTAATGAAGATCTTAGGTCTCTAGGGTCATTACAACCACAACAGCAAGCACCCACTGCAGAAGGTCAAGCTAGCTGGTTACTTCAGGCTGCCGTTGCTGAGCAGCAGTTAAAAGAAATTTTCGCTTGGGTTTGTCAACCTGAAGAAGTGAGCTTTTCACTCCAGCAGACCCCTGTAGCTACTGAAGCGGATGAGGGGTTTGGTTTCTTTGTTGATGAAAAAGAGTTACCTGCCGCACAAACAGCCGAAGACCCTGGTTACGGCTTTTTTGTTGATGCGACTGAACTGCCCGCAGCTCAAGAGCAGCAAGAGCAGGATGCAGGCTTTGGCTTTTTTGTTGATGAGCAGGAGCTGCCCGCAGCAAAAAACCAGCAAGAGTCTGAACAGGGTTTTGGTTTCTTTGTTGACGAAAAAGAACTGCCTATCAAACCTGAAGCCAAGCGCCAGGAGACCCCTGCAGAATCAAATGCAGCCAGTGAGCCGAAAAAACCTGCTGTTGCGGCTAAAGCCACGACCAAAGCTGCCGCTGATACTTCAATTCGTGTTGGCGTAGAAAAGGTTGACCAGTTAATTAACCTGGTTGGTGAATTGGTTATAACGCGCTCTATGCTAGCCCAATCAGCATCGGTGTTGGATCCCATTGAATACGAAAATATTCATAATGGTTTAGCCAATCTGGAGCGTAATTCCCGCGATTTGCAAGAAGCGGTGATGTCGATTCGGATGCTGCCGATTAACTTCGTGTTTGGACGCTTCCCGCGGGTGGTCAGGGACTTGACCAAGAAAATGCATAAAAAAGTTAACCTCAAGCTGGTTGGTGAAGATACAGAGCTGGATAAGGGTTTAATTGAAAAGCTGGCTGATCCACTTACTCACTTGGTTCGCAACTCGATTGATCACGGCATAGAAGCGCCTGAAGATCGACTTGCCAAAGGCAAACCTGAAGAAGGCACCATTACGCTGAGTGCGAGCCACCAAGGCGGCAGTATTCTGGTAGAAATTCACGATGACGGTGCAGGCCTCAGTCGTGAAAAGCTTCTGGCCAAGGCTGAAGAAAAGGGTGTGCCCGTTAGTGAGAACCCTACCGATAAAGAAGTTTGGCAGCTGATTTTTGCTGCAGGTTTTTCTACGGCAAAAGAAGTGACCGATGTATCGGGCCGAGGCGTTGGTATGGATGTAGTGTCGCGCAATATCAGCGAAATGAAAGGGCAGATTGAAATTGACTCAGTGGAGGGGCAGGGCACGCGTATTGGGCTGAGGCTACCACTAACTCTGGCTATTCTTGACGGTATGTCCTTGCGGGTCGGTGAAGAAGTCTTTATTTTGCCGCTTACACGTATTCTTGAGTCTTTGCAGCCTGAAAAGTCGCAATTAAAAACTGTTTCTGGCAAAGGTCGAGTCGTTCATATTCGTGGTGAGTACTTGCCACTGGTGCCCTTGTATAAAGTATTCAATTTAGAGCCACGCTTTACTAATCCTGAGCAGGGTATTCTGGTTGTGGTGGA
>SKIX01000266.1 GCA_007116195.1 Marinospirillum sp.
CGATAAGACTGGATGCCGATGCATTACAAACGGCGGCAGCTAAGTTGCCGCGTGCCAGTGCCGTGAAAGCGATGGCAGACTGAACGGTTCCAGGAAGCACACACAAGTAGAGCACCCCCAGGGCCAGGCTTTCGCCTAATAGGGGCTGGTATAAAGGCCAGAAAGCGAGCCCCAGTAAAGGAAAACCTATAAAGGTAAAGGCAAATGCCAGCAAGTGTAGTCGCCAGTGTAAAATGCCATCCCAAATGGCACGGCGGGATAAACGCGCTCCCTGCAAGAAAAACAGTAAGGCGATTGCCAAGCGGGTTACCCAGGTCATAACGACCTCTGCTTGCCCTTCAGCTGGCCACAGGCTAGCCAGAAGAATCATAGCAAAGAGTAAAAGTGTGTAGGTATCCAGCAAAGAGCGTAAAAGTTTTAGCATGAGCAACCCTTAATGACAGCAGCCAAAGTTCCGTAGCGCTTAAGGATAAGCGTTGACTGAGCTGAGTTTTGGCGATAAAAGAACATTATGTATCGACAAAAAGACAAAAACGGCTCTGCCACGAGTCTGCAGGCCGTTAATCAGCTCGCTCGACTGCCACGCCCCTTATATGGACACAGGGATAGCCTGCCTAACCAAGCGATTACCGAGCTGCATCAGCACCCTTGGGGGCAGTTTTCTCATACCTTAAAAGGCTTATTACAGATAGAAACACCCTCTGCTCGCTATTTAGCTCCACCTGGACAAGCAGTGTGGATTCCACCAGGCCAGGAACATGCAGTGATGCCTTCAGGTAACCCTGAAATTCGCAGTCTGTACATTAGCGACAGCCATCTGCCGCTTTCTGGTTCTGGTTGTCAGGTTGTTCAGGTTAGTCCGCTGCTGAGAGAGTTGATTAAAGCGTTTAGTCATTTTCCGCCGGAATATGACCTTCAGGGTGAAGAAGGGCGGCTGGCTCAAGTGCTGCTAGATCAGCTGGCGCAGGCACCTAAAATGCCACTGGTGTTGCCCTGGCCAAAAGATAGGCGTTTATTGCGTTTGTGTCAGCAGCTGCAAGATGAACCCTGTTTACAACAAGGATTGGATACCTATGGTTTGCAGATAGGTGTGTCTGGAAAAACGCTAACGCGGTTGTTTTATCGAGAGACGGGTATGAGCTTTCGACAATGGCGACAGCGCTGCCGTATTCTGGCTGCGCTGCCACTCTTACAACAAGGCCTAAGAGTTACCGATGTTGCCCTTAGCTCCGGCTACTCCAGCCAGTCAGCTTTTGTTGCGGCTTTTCGTGAGCAACTAGGCCAAACGCCAGGGCGTTTTTTCAAAAAAGCGAGTTAGAAGGAGTCAGTGCCACTATTAAGTAGTTTGGATGAAGTCTGGGAAACATTTTCAGCGCCTCGCTGAATTTCAGTCATAATACCTGCAACCTGCTCAATTTTGCTACGGCCTTCATCCGCTGTGCTTCTTGCTTTAACAATAATATTGGTAACACCTTGAAGCATTTGGCGATTCTTCTCGACCACTGTTTCAATTTCACTGGTTGAGCTGCTCGTTCGAGCCGCTAGCTGACGAACTTCATCCGCAACTACCGCAAACCCTCGCCCTTGATCACCAGCACGAGCTGCTTCAATGGCTGCATTCAGTGCAAGAAGGTTAGTTTGCTCGGCAATGCCGCGAATGGTTGCAACCATAGCTTCGATATCAGAAGCTTGAGTGTTCAGGCTTTCAATCAGGCTGGTTGCATGGCCGACTTGCTCTGAAATTGCCGTAGATGTTTGTGTGGCGGCCTGTAACGAGCGCATACCCTCAATAGCTATCTGTGCGGTTTCTTCTGAAGTTGCATTGGCAATTTCTGCTGCTTCTGCAGTTGCTTTGCTCTTTTTAACGCGAGAGGTGATATCACTGGCAAACTTGATAACGCGTGTCACCTTGCCCGTTTTATCTTTAATTGGGTTGTAGGTAGCCTCTAACCATAGAGGTTCACCACGTGCATTGCGCCGCTCGAAAAGCCCAGACTTGAACTCCCCCTGTGCTAATTCTTGCCAAAAACCGGGATGGTCTTGATAAAACTCATCAGGACAAAAGAGCTTGTGGTGCTGACCACGAATAGCATCTAGCGAGTAACCCAGGGTATTCAAGAAATTTTGATTCGCATGAAGAATATAGCCATTAGAATCGAACTCGATAACAGCCTGAGAGGTATCCAAGGCATCAAGGATGGCCTGTTGCTGTAAGGCTTGCTGCTGCTTTTCAGTAATATCGGTGGCTATTTTAAAAATACGAACAACCTGGCCTTGGTCGTCTTTAATTGGAAAATAATTGGCTTCCAGCCAAACTGACTGCCCATCTGCACGCACGCGTTCAAAGGTTCCCATTTGAGCTTTGCCCTGAGCCAGCTCTTGCCAAAACTTTTTGTAGTCAGGGCTAAGTGTTTGCTGCTGGGTGCAGAAAATGCGATGGTGTTGATTCACGATGGCATCTTTTGCATAGCCCATTGTTTCAAGAAATAGAGGGTTAGCTTTGATGATGCGGCCATCAGGTTCAAAAGAAATGGTGGCATTGTGATCTTGGATGGCTTGGATCAGGTGCTGCCGATCGGCAAGTCGTTGGCGGGTGTGTTCAAGTTGCTGACGAGTTTCCTTGCTTAAAAACATGACTTTCTCTTCCTTTTGCTTGTTGTTTTTAGTCCAGTGGTTTTCCTCCTGGAAAGTCATTTAAACAATTTTGCAAGTGTATGAAAAGTATCCAGATCAATAGTTGCTTGTATTGGTCTTTTTTTGCAAGTCTAGCCTTCTTAACCTTTAACCTGAGGAATTCTTAACTTTATGCTCACGGTTGCTCTTTTCTACTTCGCTAACCTGCTCTTTTGCCTGGCTTATATGGTACGTGATATGGCCTGGTTGCGAGCCTTGACCATTTTAGCCGCCTCCAGCACCTTGCCTTACTTCTACTTTCAAACAACACCGCTTTACTCGGCAATAGGCTGGCAAACAGCCTTTATTGTAATCAATGCCGTTAACCTTGCAGTTCTGCTTTTGCAGCGGCGACCGGTTAAGCTGAATGAGCAAGAACAGTGGCTTCAAGAAACGACTCTGCGCCTGCTTAAGCCTCGCAAAATGTTGCGCTTGTTGGCTTTAGGGAAAAGCCATGAAGTGCCCCAAGGCCAGGTTCTGATACAGAAAGGCCAAAAACTGGATGCTCTCTTTCTACTGCTTTCAGGCAAACTCAGCGTTAGTGTAGAGGGTAAGCCCCGCGCTACCTTGGAACCAGGTGATTTTGTTGGTGAGATGAGCTTTATCAGTGGTCAGTTAACCAGTGCTGATGTTCTGGC
>SKIX01000170.1 GCA_007116195.1 Marinospirillum sp.
CCGCCAGACGCTCGATGCCGTCTTCAGTGAAGCTGACGTCAACGCCTTCAGTGCCCATCACGGCGGTGGCCTGACGGGTCAAGGAGGCATCCGGCTCAGTGAGGATACGGCGGAAGTCTTCCGGTGTTAGCGCCTTGAGTTCCACGCGAATCGGCAAGCGGCCCTGAAGCTCAGGAATCAGATCCGAAGGTTTGGCCAAGTGAAAGGCACCCGAGGCGATGAACAGGATATGATCGGTTTTGATCATGCCGTATTTGGTGGTCACGGTGCAGCCTTCAATCAGCGGCAGCAGGTCGCGCTGCACGCCTTCGCGGGAAACATCGCTGCTGCTGTTTTCTCCACGCTTACACACCTTGTCCAACTCATCCAGAAAGACAATGCCATTTTGCTCGACCAAATCCACAGCTTCGCGCTTGATCTCTTCTTCGTTGACCAGGCGTGCAGCCTCTTCATCACGAATAATGCGATAAGCATCGCGGATTTTCAGTTTGCGCGTTTTGCGCTTATCTTGGCTCAGGTTGGAGAACATACTCTGTAGCTGCTGAGTCATCTCCTCCATGCCTGGCGGACTCATAATCTCCACACCCACCTGAGGGCCAGCGACTTCGATTTCAATTTCCTTGTCGTCTAGCTGGCCTTCACGCAGCTTTTTACGGAAGGTTTGCCGCGTTGAAGACTCTTCAGTTTCGTGGATGGGGTTGCCGCTAGTATCCCTTGCTGGTGGCAGCAGAGCATCCAGAATACGTTCTTCAGCAGCATCTTCGGCACGATGACGGTTTTTCTTCATCGCTTCTTCACGCAACATTTTGACCGCTGATTCAGCCAGATCACGAATAATGGTTTCTACATCACGCCCGACATAGCCCACTTCAGTGAATTTAGTGGCTTCCACCTTAATAAAGGGAGCGCGCGCCAGTTTAGCCAAACGGCGCGCAATTTCAGTTTTGCCCACACCAGTAGGGCCAATCATCAGAATGTTTTTCGGGGTGACTTCGGCACGCAGATCTGGATCCAGCTGCATCCGCCGCCAGCGATTGCGCAGAGCAATGGCCACCGAACGTTTAGCTTCGGCCTGACCGATAATGAAACGGTCGAGTTCACTGACGATTTCACGCGGGGTCATGCTGCTCATTTTTTAAGCCCTTCAATAGTCATTTCATGATTAGTAAACACACAGATATCGCCAGCCATGCGTAGGCTTTTTTCGACAATCTCTCTGGCACCCAGGTCAGTATTTTCTAGCAGTGCGCGCGCAGCAGCCAAAGCAAAGTTGCCGCCCGAGCCAATGGCCAGTACACCGTGCTCTGGCTCGACTACATCACCAGTGCCACTAATGCACAGGGTGGCGGTTTCATCAGCCACCACCAGCATGGCCTCTAAACGGCGTAGAGCACGATCCGTGCGCCAATCCTTAGCCATTTCCACCGCGGCACGAACGAGCTGGCCCTGGTGTTTTTCCAGTTGGCCTTCAAACCGTTCAAATAGAGTAAAAGCGTCGGCTGTTCCGCCAGCAAAGCCAGCCAAAATTTTGTCATGATATAAACGACGCACCTTACGGGCATTACCCTTCATTACGGTGTTGCCCAAAGAAACCTGGCCATCGCCACCTAATACCACTTCATTATCACGACGCACACAGACAATCGTGGTCATGGTGTCTCCTTAAAAACTAATGTTTTTGTTAGTTCTTCGCAGGCTCAGATAAGTTGCAGTTATTCTGCCTCTGGCTCACGAAGACGCAGTAGCATGTAATCTATTTCTGCAACCTTCAAGGTTTCCTGGGCAGCCGTTAAAGCTGCAGGATCTTGATAAGGGCCGACCTGAACGCGATGCCAGGTATCCCCCGAAGCCGTTTGCACACCGGTAATCGCGATATCTTCAAAACCCAGCCCAGCTAAACGTTGCCTTTGGCGTTCAGCATCCGCTACCTGACGGAAAGAACCTACCTGCAACGTAAAGCGAGGCAACCCCGCTAACTCTTCTGGTGACAGGGTTGTCGTCGCAGAGCTACTCGGGCTGGCTGGCTTTTCAGGTTCTGAGCTTGCTTGTGCACTAGTCGATGCAGCAGCTTGCTGAGGCTCAGCATCGGCTCTGACGGATAACAGCAAAAAATCCACTCCGGCAGCAGCCAAATCATCCTGAGCCCGAGCTCTTAAACGCCGATCTTGATAAGGCCCTACCCTGACTCGATACCAGCGCCCTGAATCTGACTCAACCGGGCTGATCGCCACATTGTCAAAGCCAAGCGATTCCAGCTGCTGCTGTTGCTGAACCGCATCCTCACGCTGGCGAAAAGATCCCGTTTGTAGCATAAAGCTAGGCTGGTTTTCTGCATCACGCGGTGTGGATTGATAGGCTTCGATTTTAGGCGCGATGACCTCACTTTCCGGCAGCAGGGTATAAAAATCAAAACGTGGCCGGTTTGTTGTCTGAGGCTCCTCGACCAAAACAGCCTGCCCCTCGCTAACGACTTCAGCCACTTCAGGCTCGACCACTTCACCTCCATCGGAAAAAACTTGAGCAAGCAACAGACCGGCAACCACGCCAATCCCCAGCCAACCCCAGCCAGGCAAGCGCTGCCAAATCCCCTCTCCCTGGCCATCAAGGACATCAGGCTCGGGGCTCTTGGGCACAGCGCCCCGCGGGCGTTCAGTTTCTTCAGTTTGGCTCTTCTTCCGTTTTCGACTAGCAAAATCATGAGCCATGGTTCACCTCTCTTGCCTTGTGAGCAACATCATTACATGGATTCAGGGGCAGACACACCCAGCAGCTGCAGGCCATTAGCAAGCACTTGGCGCGTTGCTGCAGCCAGGGCCAAACGTGCTGAGCGCAGGGCTTCATCTTCAACCAGGAACTGGCAGGCGTTGTACCAGGAGTGCATGGCCGCGGCCAGGTCACGCAGGTATTGGGCAATTTGATGCGGTTCTAGTTCACGCGCGGCGATACTCACCACTTCTGGGAAGCGCGCCAGCTGGTTCAACAGCGCCTGTTCCTGCTCGCTGCTGAGCTGCTGCAGATCGGTGGTTTCCAGTGCCCAGCTGTAGCCCTTGTCTTCAGCTTGGCGTGCCACACTGCACAGGCGCGCATGGGCGTATTGAATGTAGTAGACCGGATTGTCGTTGGTCTGGGAACGCGCCAGATCAATATCAAAAGTCAGCTGGGAAGTCGCTGCCCGTGCGGCCAAGAAGTAGCGGGTGGCATCACAGCCGACTTCATCAATCAAGTCTCTCAGGGTGACATAGCTACCGGCGCGTTTGGAAATCTTCACTTCCTCACCGCCACGCATCACCGTGACCATCTGGTGC
>SKIX01000187.1 GCA_007116195.1 Marinospirillum sp.
ACATCAAAATTTTGCCGCGAGCAGCTAGGGCAGGCGATAAAGTTGACTCCCTTGCTGCGCAGCCGCAAACTTTTTAACAGGTCGAAGCCGACCTTGATTTCTTCTACCGGGTCAGCGGCTAGAGAAATACGCAGGGTGTCGCCGATGCCTTCTGCCAGAAGAATACCCAAGCCAACCGAGGACTTGACGGTGCCGGAACGCAGACCACCGGCTTCGGTGATACCCAGGTGCAGCGGCTGTTCAGTGACCCTAGCCAGTTGGCGATAGGCTTCCACTGCCATAAACACATCCGAGGCTTTGACACTGATTTTGTACTCTTGAAAATTCAGTCGATCCAGATGATCAGCATGGCGTAAAGCCGATTCGACGAGGGCAGCGGGTGTGGGCTCACCATATTTTTTTTGCAGGTCTTTTTCCAGAGAACCGGCATTAACACCAATACGAATGCTGATGCCTTGGTCACGGGCGGCAGCGACCACTTCGCGGACCCGGTCTTCACGCCCGATATTGCCAGGATTGATGCGCAGACAATCAACGCCAAGTTCCGCAACGCGCAGTGCAATCTTGTAGTCAAAATGAATGTCGGCAACAAGCGGTAAGTTGGTTTGTTGACGAATTTTTCCGAAGGCTTCAGCCGCTTCCATACTGGGTACGGAAATCCTAACTAGATCAGCACCGGCTTTTTCCAGGGCCTGTATTTGCTTTAGGGTGGCGGCAACGTCACAGGTTTCTGTATTGGTCATACTTTGCACGCTAATGGGTGCATCACCACCAACCAGCAAAGAGCCAACACGAATTTGTCGTGAGCTACGACGTTTTATAGGAGATAGATGCTGCATTGACAGAACCGTTAAGCCTTATTCAACTGTGAAAAAAGTATAGCCATTGGCGCGAATTCGACTGGAGAAGTCCACGGCTGCGCCCTGATGGTAAACGGCGGCGGCCTGCCCTTGACCAAAAACAATTCGAAAAGGCGCTTCGCCTTCTAAAAGAAGACGGTCACCTGAACGATTCAGGCTGGCATGAAGCACCCTATCCTGGCTATCACGTACCTCTGTCCAGCAATCACCAGTAAAGGTTAAGGCAAGTAGACGGTCATTATCCTGTGTGGCTTCCTCGCCTGAACCAGAAAAATCGCGTGAACTCGGTGCTGCTGGAGTCTCCGGTTCAGCTTGAGGCTCGGGTGGACTTGCAGTCTCTTCAGCGGACTCATTGGCGGCAGTCGTAGCAGGTTCGGCAGCGGCTGCTTGGTCATTTGCAGGCTCTGCCAGCTCCTGCGGAGGCTCTTCAGGAGAGGTTACATTTTTTTGTGATTCAGTGAAATCTTCTTCAGCTTGACCAAAGGGCGCGGTAATGGTTTCGCCATTGAGTGTTTCAACCTGAATATCTTGGCTGGAAAGTGCGGGTAGCGGCTCTAGCGTGCGGCTTTGCCACCAAAGAATAATAACCCCGATTAATGCCGCAACAACCAGTAGAGTGAACAGCTTAAAAACGAAGCGGCCTGCTTTACCGGTTTGTTTGACACCTTCGATTGGCTGAATTTTTTCTGTTTGACTAAGTTCAGGGTGGTGGGCTTCAAGGCTGCGCAATACTTCTTCGGCATCAATTTTTAAAAAGCGTGCATAGGCCCGAATATAGCCTTTGATAAAGGTTTTACTATGCAGCGAATCAAAGGTTTCCTGCTCAAGTGCGGGGATATAAGCAGGCAAAAAGTTTAACTGTTGGGCGACTTCTTCCTGACTTAGACCTTGCTTTTCCCGGGCCTGGCGGAGTAATTCACCCGGTTTGCTCAGGCTGCTTAGCTGCTCAGTTGCTTCTTCTGTTTCTTGTTGGTTACTTGCATCTTGCTGTGTTGAAGTCATGGTTCAGGAATCCTTAAGGATACAGAAGTTTTAGCGAGTATTTTGACTATTCAGAACTTGCAAACGCTGCTTGAGTTCTTCTTGCTTCTGCTGGTTTCCGGTTGCTAGGGCCAACTCAATACCGAGATTTAAAAGGTCGCGATCTAAGGAGCCGCGGCTTTCAAGTTGTTCCCAGTGGCGCTGAGCACTGCTGAGTTGCCCTTCTGCCAAATCTAAGCGCAGTAGTTCTCTGCGTGCACCTAAAACATTGGGGTTGTTTCTTAGGCTTTGTTGAAAATAAGCTCTGGCAGTAATGGGGTCATCTTTAGCCAGAAGGACATAGCCGAGATTTTCCAGAACGATCGCTCGGTTGGGGTAGCGCATGTCCTGACTGGCACGTTCAAATTCTGCACGAGCTTCATCATAACGACTTTGTTCAAATAAAAAAGCTGCATAATTGTTTCTGGCTGAAGTTTTATTGCGATCAGCACGTAACGTTTGCTTAAAGTAGTCCTCAGCCAGCTCATATTCACCTTGAGCTTGATAGGTTAAAGCCATGCCATGTAAAGCTTGAGGATGCCTGGGCCTTAATTCTAAGGCACGGCTAAACTCGCGGACCGAGCGGCTGAAGTTGCCCGCATCTAAGTAGCCCATACCCAAATCTGAATAAGCACGGGCTTGTTTGTCCGGGTCAGTTTGCTCCCAAGGGGGCTTGCTGGCGCAGGCTGTTAATAGCATGGATATCAAGAGTAAAAAAGCGAGAGATTGGCAAACCTTCATGGTTATTGCTACTCCTGAATACTGACACTGGGAATACGCTGTTCAAGGTAACGGGCGCTGCGCTTGGTTTTATCTTGCACCTGCCCTACCAACTGGCCGCAGGCTGCATCTATATCGTCGCCACGGGTGGTGCGTATGGGGGCTGAATAACCCTGCTCATGTAACCAGCGTTGAAAACGCATCACTTGATTACGTGAAGGGCGCTCGTAACCAGAATGAGGGAAGGGGTTAAAGGGAATAAGGTTGATTTTACAGGGTAGTTTTTTTAATACCTGGCTTAGCTGTTCGGCATGTTCTTGCTGATCATTGATGCCAGCAATCAGCGTGTATTCAATGGTGATTTCACGCGAGTCACCACATTTTTTCAAATAGCGCTGGCAGGCAGCTATTAAATCAGCAATGGGGTATTTGCGATTAACAGGCACTAGCTGATTACGCAGGGCATCATTGGGTGCATGCAGTGAGATTGCCAGGGATACATCAATATCCTCACCGAGTTGATCAATTTGTGGCACCAGACCGGAGGTGGATAAGGTCACGCGGCGCTTGGACAGCCCATAGCCGTTATCTTCCAGCATGATTTGCATTGCGGTAAGCACAGGCTGATAGTTCATCAAGGGCTCGCCCATACCCATCATGACGACATTGGTAACGGGCCGGTTGCTGCTGTCTTTACGAGG
>SKIX01000199.1 GCA_007116195.1 Marinospirillum sp.
CGAAAAGCCTGAAACTCGCGTTCGCGCTCACCATATTCATGGCCACGACGTTTTTCGATAATGGGCTGGTAAGCCTGCATATAGCTATCACCCACCGCTCGCATAAAAGCAAAGCAGTGTTCAAAGCTGGGTTCATTGAGGTCATCAAAGAAGAGCCCGCCCACGCCACGGGGTTCGTTACGGTGTTTTAAATAAAAGTATTCATCACACCATTTTTTATACTGCGGATAGACCTGAGGGCCGAAGGGTTCGCAGGCTGCTTGTGCCGTCTGATGCCAGTGGACCACGTCTTCCATAAAAGGGTAGTAGGGGGTTAGGTCATAACCACCACCAAACCACCAGACAGGATCTTCACCCGTTTTTTCAGCCACAAAAAAGCGCACATTGGCGTGGGAGGTAGGCACGAAAGGATTACGCGGATGGATGACCAGGGAAACGCCCATGGCTTGAAAGCTACGCCCAGCCAACTCAGGGCGCGCTGCTGTGGCCGAAGGGGGCAACTGATCACCAAAGACATGCGAAAAATTCACGCCGCCTTTTTCGATGAGGTTGCCTTCTTCAAGCACTCGGGTACGTCCGCCACCGCCTGCAGGTCTTTCCCAGCTTTCTTCGTGGAAAGACTGACCATCTAGTTGCTCAAATTCCTGGCAGATACGGTCTTGAAGCTTGAGCAGGTAATCTTTGACTGCCGCGATATCAACCTGTGACACAGGATCTCCTTAGGCGTTTTTTTCTTCAGGGTCTTAGAACTTCACCTGTTTCCAGGTCAGCAATGCGTGAAGGCAACTTGAGCCCACCTAAAGGCCCATTCAGCACCGCATCCACTTCTTCACCAAAGGCTTCGACCACCGCCTCATAGCTTTCTAGTGTGGGTTCGCCTGCGATATTAGCCGAAGTGGACACCAAAGGGCCGCCAAAGGCTTCGCACAAAGCAACCACCCAGGGGTGATCGGTGACTCTCAGCGCGACCTTTTCATGCCGCCCCTTTATTAACTCAGGTGTATAGCCATTGTCTCTGACCAGCCAGGTGTAAGGGCCGGGCCAGCTGGCTTCTAGCTGAGCGGCTTGCTGTTCATTTAAATCTGTTAACCAGGGTTTTAGCTGATCCATGGAGGCCGCAATCAGGATCACCCCCTTTCCCGGATCTCTTTGCTTTAACAGCAAGAGCCGCTGAACGGCGCGACTATTAAAGGGGTCACATCCCAGACCCCAGACCGCTTCGGTCGGATAGGCCACCACACCTCCCTGGCGCAAGACAGCTGCTGCGTCTGCAACAGCCTGGGTATCAACAGGCATTACACTCATTTTTAATTACTCAAATCCTGTTACTTGGGAAAACCAGCAAGGCAAGGGGAGGCAGATTACTCTCAGCTGGCTCAGGACTCAAGCCCGAACCTTCACTGGCTCAGACACCAGCCACCCGGCTGTTGTTCAATTAAGCCATCGAGCTCTAACTCCTGAAGAGTTAAAAGAACCTCACGAGCTTCCTTGTTGAGCTGCTGTAGCAGGCTATCTGTTGCAAGAGGCACATCGCTGAGCATTTCATAAATCTGCTGTTGCAGTGGCGCTAAGGCCGGAACTCTTGCCTTGACTGGGGTCGAGGTCACTCGATGCAGCTCGTCACTTAAAGGCCGATGAATTTCAGCAAGCACCTCATCAGGTGAAGTGACTAAAGCCGCTCCCTGGCGAATTAATTGGTGGCAGCCAGCACTTTGTTGCCGCCTAACCGAGCCGGGCACAGCCATAACTTCACGCCCCTGCTCCATAGCCAGACGAGCACTAACCAAAGAACCAGAACGCAGCGCCGCCTCAACCACGACCACCCCAACGGCCAAACCGGTAATAATGCGATTCCGCTGAGGAAACTGGCTTGGATGCGGTGGTCGACCTAAGGGGTAGTCAGTGACTAAAGCACCGCCAGCAGCCACTAACTCTTGCGCTAACCCCTGATGTTGCCGAGGGTACAGATAATCCATGCCATGCCCCAATACAGCAAGCGTTTGCCCGGTTGCACCTTCTCTAACCGCTTGTAACGCCCCCAGATGCACCTGACCATCAACCCCTTGCGCCAAACCACTGACAAGATTAAGCCCCTGCCAAGTTAAATGGTATGACCACTGGTAGGCTAAATAGCGACCCTCAGTACTTAATCGGCGACTGCCAACCAAAGCAAGTGTGGGGCCCTGCAACAGTGCGTCCTGGCCTTTAACTTTGAGCAGCAAAGGTGGGTCAGGCAGCTCTTGTAAGCAGCGTGGCAAGCCGTGTAAAGGTAGTAACTTCTGATCAACCTTTTCAGCCCAACGCAAATGAGCTGCCAATTGATCAGCAAAAGGAAGTCGCCAGGGATCATGCAAGGCAACACGAATCAGGTCTTTAGTTGCAGGTTTAAGACGAGGGAGGTTTATAGCCGACTCCAGCAAGGGAGCCGGCTGAAAGGTTTGTAGGTGGTTGGCCAGCTGCTTAACTTTTCGAGGGGTTAAACCTGGCATTAACCAAAGAGCAAGATCCAAAGGGGTTGCGATAGCAGGGGTCATCCAAAACCTCCAGCAACAACCTGAACGCTATAAACGCGGGTCAGGTGCAGGGCGAAACCGGTCTTCAGCCTGCAAAGGCTGGTTAGAATTCATAACCAGTGCAAAACTGGTGTTATCAAAAACTCGATAAACCATAACAATACCGCGAGAATTTTCGCCTGCAAAAATCAGCGGACCACGTGGATCATCTCGACGCTGCTTGCCTGGTTCCAACACTTCCAACAAATCACCAGGCCGTAAGTAATCTGAACCACGATTAAGGAGTACCGGCTGATACTGCCCTACAAGCTCCTGGTTAGGTACCAAAGAGCGAACAACCATGCCTGTGACTGCCTGCTGAGGCGGGGCCGGCTTAAACCCCTGACCAAAGGGCGAGGACCCTGCTGGCAACAAGCGATCACCCACTCGAATCTCTTCAAAGCTATCCGTTATTTCAAGAACCGCTGCATAACCTTCTTCATCACGGACAAATCTTGCACGCCCCACTGAGCGAGCCATATGACCTAAAACGCGCCGGGTTATAGGGTCACGTACTTCTTCTATGTCTCGATAAATGCCAAAATCACGAGCACCCGGTGCCAGATCACCTAATACATCAATTCGATGGCCTCGACCACCCAGGGTTCGGCCTTCTTGAATGCGCACTATATATAAAGAGTCTTCAAACTCATTTCGATCAACCATCAAGTCATGTCTGAGATAGGACTCAATGCGGTCGACTGGCATAAAAGGAATAGGGTCTTGCAGAGTCATTATCCGCA
>SKIX01000103.1 GCA_007116195.1 Marinospirillum sp.
CTTGCGGGTAATAATACAGGCCTTTTCTGTTAGAGGATGACCGGAAAGCCCACCCTCTTCATCACCAAATTTCAGACCTTCAACCGCAGTTTTATCCAGAGTCGTGTTGGTGGCAATCACACCATCTAACTTCAGCTCTCTTAGGGTAGCCGCCAAGCTCTGCAGTTCTTCATCGTTCATGTCTGGAGCCACTTTGACGACCAGGGGGACATAGCGTTGGTGCTGGTCAGCCAGGCGCTGCTGTGCTTCCTTGAGCGGTTGCAGCAAGTCTTTTAATGCCTCACCGTATTGCAGGCTGCGCAGGCCAGGGGTGTTGGGTGAAGAGATGTTTACTGTGACATAATCGGCCTCAGTGTAAACCGCTTCCAGGCCGAGCAGGTAGTCATCAACGGCTTTCTCCACCGAGGTGGTCAGATTTTTACCCAGGTTGATCCCCAGCAGACCGGGAAAGTCACGCTTTTTAACCTGTTGCAGCAGATGCTCCAGCCCCTTGTTGTTAAAGCCCATGCGGTTGATGATGGCTTCCTGTTCCGGAATACGGAACAGGCGCGGTCTAGGGTTTCCGGGTTGAGGGCGGGGCGTGACGGTGCCCACTTCGATGAAGCCAAAACCCAGGCTACCTAAACTATTCAGATGGTCGGCGTTCTTGTCTAGACCAGCAGCCAGACCCACGGCATTGGGAAAGGTTAGCCCCATCACTTCAACCGGTGCTTGAAGGGGGGTGCCAACAAAAGGGCGAGTCAAACGCAGGCGGTGAGCTGCATCCAGGCCCTCCAAGGCAAGCTGGTGTGCTGCCTCACCTGAGAGTGTGAAGAAGAGTTTGCGTGCCAGTGAGTACATGAAAGACTCCATTGAGAACAGGTTTGTTTGGCATTATAACGACTGTAGGCGCTGAATGCTCAGTCTGCTACCCGCTCAATGGAGACAAATTGACCTTGGTTGTTGTAGGTAATACGAAAGAGTCCGTGGATGCCGTCGCTGCTAACCATCGTTCGCAGCAAACGGCGAGGAAAGATCACGCTGCGCCCGTCCACGGTGTAGGTTTTTGCATTGGGTGCCTGGCTGGTATAAAACTCCAGGCACTCTTTGACACTCATTTTCAGGCGCACATAAACGCTGGGCATTGTCGGAAAAAAGCTTACTCGCTATCAGTAACACTCAAAACTGCAAGCTGACGCATGGCCACAGCGAACAGTGGATAGCCTACATTAGTGCCACCTTTCACTTCATGCAAGAGGTTTTTCCAACGCTCAACTTGGGGTGCATAGTGTTGCAACCATTGCTCTAAGCGGCCCTCTAGATCACTGGCTCCCCCTTCCAGAGTGAGCAGACTAATCGTCAGTTGGCGATGACGATCATCCAGCTCATCACGGTAAGCCTCTCTGGCTTGTGCTTCCCAGCTATCTTTAACAGCCAAGTCAACAATCTGTTGTTTCAGCCAGGGCAGTTGCAGTTGTTGACCAAGGAGGAAGTAAGCTTCAGTGACCTGGGTTAGAGGTGCTTCGCTTTCACGTTCGGCTTGAATAATATTCAGGGCAGAGTAGAGGTGGCTAATACTTGCAAGACGCGCAGCTAACTCCGGTGGTACGCCTTCGCTGATAAGCTGGTCACTGGCTTGTTGCCAGGTTTCTTTTTCTTCTCCTGTTAGGCGTTGTGCAATTTGCTCCGAAATCAGTTCAACTTTGGGAGCAAAGTAATCGACTGCTTCACGTGCTGTGAGTCCGGTAAAGCGATTGCGAATGAGCCAGCGAGTGGCAAGTCGCATCATCCGTGTTAAGTCGTGCATAAGCTTAAGCTGCAAGGAGGCTGCAACTTGGTGATCCAAAGCTTCAATGGATTGCCATAGGGTTTTGATAGCAAAAACATCACGCGCCACAGCATAGCCGCGAACGATGTCAGGGATGCTTAATGCTGCTGTATCTTTTAAACGGTGCACAAAGGTGATGCCCATGTGGTCAACCAGTTCATTAACCAGCATGGTCGTAATCAGTTCACGCTTGAGACGGTGGTTTTCCAAGGGTTCAGCGTAGCGATTGAGAAGAGCTTGAGGAAAAGCTTTTTGCAGCGCTTGGCCTAACCAGGGGTCTTCGGGAACTTCTGATTCCAGCACGGCATTTTTTATATCAGCTTTAGCGTAGGCGAGAAGAACCGAAAGTTCGGGGCGAGTGAGTCCGGTCTTTTCTGCTTCTCGCTCTTGTAGTTCTTCATCGTCTGGCAAGAATTCAAGCGCTCTATTTAGCTTGCCTTCCGCTTCTAAGTTGCTGATCAAACGCTGATAGTGACCCAGGCTTTTTTGGCTGTCCAGCTCAGCAATAGCCAAGGCTTGAGCTTGGGTATAGTTATCTTTCAGCACCAGGGTGGCGACTTCCTCCGTCATTTCTTCAAGGAGCAGGTCACGTTGCTTTAAAGTTAAATCGCCTGCTTGCAGCACACCCTGAAGAAGAATTTTGATATTGACTTCATGGTCAGAGCAGTTGACGCCACCAGCGTTATCAATAAAGTCCGTATTGATTCTGACACCGGCTTTGGCCGCTTCAATACGTCCTTTTTGAGTAAAGCCCAGGTTACCACCTTCGCCTACTACTCGGCAGCGTAGTTGGTGTCCATCAATACGCAAGCCATCATTGGCTTTGTCGCCCACTTCGGCATGGGTTTCATCGTGGCCTTTAACATAGGTGCCGATACCCCCGTTCCAAATCAAATCAACAGGGGCTTGCAAGAGGGCGCTAATCAGCTCGGCTGGGGTTAGCTTTTGAGCTGCAATGGCAAAGCGTTCTTGGATTTGTGGGCTGAGTGTCAGACTCTTGGCGTCGCGGTTAAACACGCCCCCCCCCTCAGAGATGAGTTTGTTATCAAAAGCATCCCAACCTAAACGCTCCTTGAACATGCGTTGACGCTCTTTAAAGCTGGCGGCGGCATCTGGATTAGGATCAAGGAAAATATGCTTGTGGTTGAAAGCAGCCACTAAGCGTATCTGCTCAGATAGCAACATGCCATTGCCGAAGACATCACCGGCCATGTCTCCGATGCCGATTACGGTGAACTCTTCTTTTTGAACGTTCAGCCCTAATTCACGGAAGTGGCGTTGCACACTAACCCAGGCTCCGCGTGCGGTAATCCCCATTTTCTTATGGTCATAACCTGCGCTACCACCTGAAGCAAAGGCATCACCCAGCCAGAAGTCATAGTCTGCAGAAATGCCGTTAGCGATATCAGAGAAGGTGGCTGTGCCCTTATCAGCTGCAACGACAAGATAGGTATCATCTTCATCTTGGCGTAC
>SKIX01000163.1 GCA_007116195.1 Marinospirillum sp.
GCCCTGCAATACTGCACTGATAATGGCGCCATGATTGCCCTGGCGGGTGCCCTGCGCTTAGCAGCAGGCCAGCAGGATGCTGACACACCTCCTGCCTTGCGCCCTCGCTGGCCACTAACCGAACTCGCAGCAATTTAAGGCAACAACCCATGAGTGATTGGATTTTTATTGAAAAACTAAGTTTTTTAGCCAGCATTGGTGTTTTCGACTGGGAAAAAACCTTACCGCAAAAACTAGTCGTTGATGTCGAAATGCTGACTGATATTTCATCTGCTGCAGCCAGCGATGACTTAAGCTCTACCCTGGACTATGCTGCTGTCAGTCAGCACTTAATCCAGCTTGCACAAGCTCAGCATCACGACCTGATAGAAACTCTTGCAGAAAAAATGGCTGCCAGCCTGCTCGCTCATTTTCCAACACATCAACTAACGCTGACGCTGCGTAAACCAGGAGCCGTTGCCAGCGCTAAAAATGTTGGGGTACGTATCACACGTAGCAGACGCCAAGAGCACCAAGGCCAGCAACTATGAGTCTTGAACAAGTTTTTGCCTGGGTTAGTCTGGGCAGCAATCATGACCGCCATTTTCATATCAGCCATGCCCTTGATGCTTTAGCCGCGCAATTTGGTGAGCTACACATCAGTGCAGTTTATGAAACCCAGCCGGTGGGTATCCAAGCCAAGGTTTGCGCCCCGTTTTATAACTTGGTTGCTGGTTTCTACACACAGCTCTCTCCAGGACAGCTGAATATCGCCTTTAAAAGCATTGAAGGCGAGTCCAAATACCTGCTACCGGAGGATCAAAGTATTTATGTTCGTGCCCTGGATCTGGATTTAGTGACTTATGGACAGGCAAAAGGCTTAGTGGATGGCATAGAGCTGCCTTACAAACACTTATTTAAGCATGACTTTGTGCTCCGACCTCTGGCTGAATTAGCACCTCATGAGCAGGCACCTGGGCTGAAAAAAAACTGGTCACAACTCTGGGCAGAGCATGCACACCCTGAACAGCAGATGCGCAGAGTTGACTTTACTTGGCAGAGTCAAGTCATCTCCTCAGCCAAACGCTGAAGACGCTTCTCCCTTAAAGCTTCGCCTAGGGCCTGCCCACGATACCCCGCGGCAACCAGGTCAGCCGCCTTTTCTTGCCGCAGTAAATGCATTAAATCCAAAGCCTGCTGCAAGTCAAATTGCGGATTAAGCAGGGCCATCAACTGCAGGCTAACGGCTGCCACGTCAGTTTGACGCCAAGCATCCAAAGCCTCAAACAAGCTCAACACCTTTTCTGGCTCTTGCAATTGCAACCCTGGGTGCTGGTAGGCCTGGTGCGCGCTGATTAATTGTTGCTGAACTCGACGTGGCAGGGCCAAACGCGCCATCAGCTGTTGAAGATCCGCCAGTTGCATACCTCGAGTCAGTAAAACCAAAGCCCCCGCTACACCCAGGTTGCAAGCGGCAGCCTGTTCCGTTAACTGCTTATCAGCTTGCGTTAACTGGGAGTAGTGAGCAGCCAGCTCCGGCCATAAGGCTTGCAGAGCCTCTGCCTTCTGTAAAACTTCAAAAAAAATCCAAGGCCGAGCACTGGTTAAAGCTTTGTTGATCTCTTGCCAAACTCTTTCTGGCGTCAAGTGGGCCAACTCATCCGCCTCAACCAAGTTTTGCATTAATTGAAGGGTTGCTGGTTCGACATAAAAGTTGAAATCAGCTAAACGAGCAGCAAAACGGGCACAACGCAAGACGCGTAAGGGGTCTTCAGCAAAAGCTGGAGAAACCGCCTTAAGGCACCTGAGCTTGAGATCTTCAAGGCCACCATAAGGATCAATAATGCAGCCCTGCTCATCTTCTGCCATGGCGTTGATGGTAAGATCACGACGCAGTAGATCTTGCTCCAAAGTCACCTCGGGGTGGGCATCCACCACAAAGCCCCGATACCCACGCCCCTGCTTACGCTCCGTTCTAGCCAAAGCGTACTCTTCGCGGGTTTTCGGATGCAAAAACACCGGAAAATCGCGCCCAACGGGCTTATAGCCCAAGGCCAGCATCTGTTCAGGTGTTGACCCAACAACCACCCAATCACGATCCTTAACCGGCAAACCGAGCAATCGGTCTCTCACCGCCCCCCCGACCAGATAAATTTCCATGTAACCCCTTCTCAAAACAGTTAAACTTTCAGCCCAGCCTGCCGAAATTAAGCTACAATTGCTTTAAAAGCCCAATGATCTCTCCAGGGAGCTTGCTAGTTACCTGGGGTTCAATGCAAACAAAGATTCGAGAGCTACCATGATAAAAAAACTTTCCTTCTTCGGCCTCCTGGCTCTTATATTTTTCAGTCTACCTGCCCACTCTTACTCTAGTTTTGACTTTGTTACCTTGAGAGTGGAAGGTTATGCTGCGCCTGCTAGTGCAGATGTTCATACAAACGAACAGCAACGTCGCCTGATGGCTATGCGTGCTTCACGGCTAGATGCCTATCGCGCCCTGGCCGAGCGGGTTTACGGCACCCGAATTCAGGGAAGTACAACAGTACACAACTTGGCAACCCGAGATGACATGATTCGTAGTTATGTCGATAACTTAATTCGTGGTGCCAAGGTGGTTTCAACACGTCAGCAGGATGACGGCACCTATATTACCACCATGGAATTGGTGTTAAACCCTCGTTTTCAGGCCTGCATTGTAGATACTGCTTCCATGTCAGCCAATCCTAAGTGTATCCAGGACAGTGTTCATGGAGAAACACCTCATCAACGCATGCCAGCTCCTGAACGTCAACCACCCACACGCTATCATCTCAACTGAATTATTTGGCAGCAAAATGGACTTTTGAAGCGGGAAGTGTCATCTTTGGCACTTCCCGTTTTTGTCGATTAGGGACCTTGTCGATGTTAAAAGCATTCATCTTTACCCTACTTTTAGTACTTAGCCTGCCCGCTCACAGCCACTGGGTTGAAGCGACAGGTTCTTCTGTGATTGACCATCAAGATCTGGTCTCTGCACGCCGTGCCGCCATTCGCGATGCACTTCGCCAAGCCAGCTTTCAAGGCGCCTTAGCTGTGAATGGTTATCAAGCCATGAGCCAAGGTGAAATCCATACAGACCAGCTTTCCATTCACTCCCAAAGCAGCATTGGTGAAATGCAGGTATTAAAAGAGGAAGTCATAGATGGCATCCTGTTTATTACTGTGAATGCAAGAGTGGAAGCTAGTGGCCAATGCCAAGGTGGAAACTTTGCCAATGGCTATCAGCGCAGCCTGGCCATCAGTAACTTTTTTCTGGAAAAACCCCAAGCTGCCAACATGGGTGCTCTAAGTGACGTCAATGAAAAGCTACCCAAAGAAATTTTACGACGGCTTCAGGGCGAAGATAAAATTCGTGTTTTGGATGCAGTACGCTTTCAACTTTACAACGACACCTCTAGCATTCCAACTTCGGTTACTGATCGGGGCACTTTAACAACTGCGGTGGATACAGCAACGCGTATTGGTGCTCAATATGTTTTAACCGGTGTTATTCGTGATCTGGACATGATCAACCCTGAACTTGCCAGTGAGCGCCCTGCACTCAGGGGGCTTTATGAGCGTGCACGCTACAGAGAAAAGCGTTTTGCTCGCAACTTCACTGTCGACCTTTTTATTCACGATGGTTTTAGCGGTGACCTGGTCACTAGCCGCAGCTACTCAACCCAAGGCTTTTGGACTGAAAACCGCACCGAGCGCGTTGGCTTTGCCTCGGCACGTTTCTGGGAAATTGACTATGGTCAGCAAGTTGACGAGCTTATAGAGCAAATGGTTCGAGACCTGCATACTCAGGTTGGCTGCCAGCCTTTCATGGCCCGCATCACTCGCGTTGATAATCAGCGCATTTATATTGATGCTGGCTCTGAAGCTGGCCTCCAACCAGGAGACACTCTGAGCGTTTATCGTAAAAACACCTTTTATGACAATACTCAGCGTGCATTTACTGAACTTGTTCCCGTTGATCTTACGCTTAGCCTGGAACGCATCCAGCCAGGTTTTTCTTTAGGCAGTGTGGAAGCCCTGCCGGAAATGTACAATATTCAACAAGGCGACCTGATTATTGCCTGGTAGCTAGTTAGCCAAGCCGGATCCCTCACAGAAATCCGGCTGGCAGCTTCTCCAAAATTCAAAACCACCTTCCAGGCTGTAAACCTCCTGAAAACCCTGCTCTACTAAAAACTGGGCAGCATTTTGGCTGCTCATGCCATGATAGCAACAGACAACCAGTGGCCGCGCTTTATCCTGCCCAGCAATAAACTCAGACAAATTATCATTATCCAGTCGAGTCGCACCCTTGATGTGGCTTTGCTGAAAGCTTTGTGGATCACGTATATCAACAAAGGTCGCCTGATCAGCTGCCAGCAACTCCTTGGCTTGTTCAGCTTGAAGGGTCTTAAACGTCATAATTTGATCCTCATAATTACAATCTTTAGCCTTTAACGCTTTAACGCTTGCACTTGGAAAATCTCTTGGTCTTCAAGACGCAGTGCGGTTAGCTGATTACCCCAGACACAACCCGTATCCAAAGCATAAATACCTTTCACCCCCGTTTGACCTTCTAAGGCGGCCCAGTGCCCAAAAAGAATTCGAGCTTCTTGCAGTACCTGGCTAGGGTAAGTAAACCAGGGTGCATAACCTGCCGGTGCTCTACTGGCTTCACTTTTGGTTTCCAGCTCCAGGCTGGAGTCGGGTGCACAAAAGCGCATTCGAGTTAAATAGTTAACGATACAACGATGACGGTCATAGCCTTTTAGGTCAGCTTGCCAGAGAGCAGGTTTATTACCAAATAACTTCTCTAAAAGCTTCTTCTGGCGTGATGAGCGCATTTCCAGCTCAACTTCTGCAGCCAAGGCCTTGGCTTTAGCTAAACTCCAAGCGGGCGGAATACCCGCGTGGGTCATCACAAAACCCAAGTCTTCGTCGTGATGCAGTAATGGCTGCTCGCCTAACCAAGCCAGGAGTTTACCTGCATCCTTAGCTTTTAATATCGAGTCCAAGGTATCTGAACGCTTAGTCTTCCTTAGGCCACAAGCAACGGCTAACAAATGTAAGTCATGGTTACCGAGCACTACACGAACACTGCTACCCAAGCTAACGACTAAACGTAAAACTTCGAGTGAGCCCTCGCCACGGTTGACCAGATCACCTGCCAACCAGAGTTGGTCGCGCTGCGGCTGAAAGTCAATGAGCTGCAAGAGCTGGCGAAACTCTTGATAACAGCCTTGGATATCGCCTATTGCGTAGGTTGCCATAACTCTATCCTTAAGAAAGCGTGTCAGTGATTAGTGTAGGCATTAGCCAGCTTGATAAACTCGTTAAGATCAAGTGTTTCTGGCCTGCGCTGAGGGTCTATTTCCAAAGCGGTTAAGTCTTCTGCACTAAAGAGACCTTTCAAATTATTTCTCAATGTTTTACGCCTTTGCGCAAAAGCTTGACGCACAATTTTAGCAAACACGTCTAAATCAACCGCTGCTCTGCTTTTGCACCTAGGCCGCAAACTAACGATGGCAGACTCTACCTTGGGCTGTGGATAAAAACACTCAGATGGCACTAAGAAGAGCTGTTCAACTTCACAAAAGTACTGTGCCATAACACTTAAGCGACCCCACTGGCTGGTACCTGGCTGAGCTGCCAGGCGCTCGACAACTTCTTTTTGCAACATAAAGTGCATGTCTGCTACCACACCATCAAACTCTAGCAGTCGAAAAATCAGTGGTGTCGAAATATTGTAAGGCAGGTTACCCACAATACGCAGGGGTTTACCCTCTTTAACTAGGCTGGAAAAATCAAATTTAAGTGCATCCGCTTCATGTACTTGAAACTCAGGGTAGTTAAAAAATTTAACCTTAAGCCCTGGAATAAGATCACGATCCAGTTCTATGACATCCAGGCGAGGCTGAGCTTCAAGCAGCAATTCAGTAATTGCCCCCATACCTGGCCCAATTTCAACGAGATGATCTTGGTCTTGTGGTGCTATGGCCTTAACGATGCGCCGGATCATTCCGGGGTCTTGTAAAAAATTCTGGCCGAAGCGCTTACGCGCCCGATGCCCATGCAAAGGTGCTGGCATTCTAACGTCCTGATTGATTAATTAATTCAACGCCTTGAGCACTGAAAATGAGCCGCATAATTTAAAGCGGTTAATAAACTTCCTGTGTCGGCTTGGCCTTTAGCGGCCAGCTCTAGCGCCGTGCCATGGTCAACCGAGGTCCGTATGATCGGTAAGCCTAAGGTAATATTGGCTGCACGGCCAAAGCCTTGATATTTGAGTACTGGCAAACCCTGGTCATGGTACATGGCCAAGACCACATCACCCTGGGCCAGCATTTTGGCAGTAAACAAGGTGTCTGCAGGAAAGGGGCCTAATAACTCACCACTTAACTGCCCTCTAAGCTGATTTAAAGTGGGTTGAATAATATCCAGCTCTTCACGCCCCAGATGCCCGTCCTCGCCTGCATGGGGGTTAAGACCACACACTAAAATACGTGGATTCGGATAACCAAAGCGCTCCTGCATGTCCTTATGCAGCAGAGTGATGATCTGCGTTAAACGCTTGGGTGTAATAGCTGCAGCCACGTCTTTTAAAGGCAGATGGGTTGTCACCAAGGCAACCCTGAGCTCTTCAGTTGCCAGCAGCATGACGACCTGTTCGACACCGCAGCGCTCCTGTAAAAACTCAGTATGACCACTAAATGGATAACCTGCCGTATTGATGACACCCTTGTGAACAGGCCCAGTGACCAAGCCATGTACCCAGCCCTGCAAGCAAGCAGCTGTCGCTTTTTCTAGCGTTTGCAGTACATAAGCCGCGTTGGCTGGGTTTAAGCAACCTGGCTTAACACCGGCGGCTAACTCTACGGGCCAAACCTGCAGCCGCCCTGAGCACCTCTCCGCAAACTGCTGACTTTGAACTTGATGATCACTAACAACCTCTAGCTGCAATGCATAACCTAGCTGCTTAGCCCTTTGCACAAGCAACTCAGGATCAGCAACGATAAGCGCCTTGTTGAGCCGGCCCTGTAGGGCCAGCTCAATCACCAAATCCGGCCCTATCCCTGCTGGCTCACCCGGTGTAATGACCAGTGGCTTAGACAGTTGCTCAACCACGAATTTCGACCCAAGTGTTATCACGAATTTCACGCAACCAGTTTTGCACTTCTTCTTCAAAGCGCCTTTCCGAAAGCAGCTGCTGCACCTGTTGACGCCGCAAAGTATCCGTTAAATCAGATTGACGACGTTCTTCGACTTCGATTAGATGCCAGCCAAAACGACTTTGCACAGGCTGAGATACCTCACCAGGCTCCAGCTCATTCATGGCCTCTTCAAAAGAGGACACCATTTGTCCTGGGCTAACCCAACCTAAACTGCCACCCGACTGGCGACTAGCACGATCATCAGACATTTCTCGCGCCAGGCTGGCCAGACTTTCGCCGTCTGCAATACGCTGACGCAGCTGAACAATTAACGCTTGAGTCGCTGCTTCATCCCGCAAAGCATTAGGGCTGAGCAGAAGGTGGCGTGCGCGCGTTTGATTGACCAGGTGCTGAGAGCCACCTCGGGTTTCTAATAGTTGAATCAAATGAAAGCCACTCGGACTGCGAATAGGCCCAGCTGTTTCGCCGACTTGTAAAGTCACCACCTGATCAGCAAACAAGGAAGGTAAGGCCAGGGCACTGCGCCAGCCTAGATCGCCACCACTGAAAGCCTGGTCACCCGCCGATGCACTGATGGCTAACTCTTGAAAGTCTTCTCCGCCGCGAATACGTTCCAGCAACTCCTGGGCTTTAACTTGCGATGCAGCGACCTGCTCAGGCGTGGGGTTATCAGGTACGGAAATCAATATATGCCCGACTCTAAACTCACGACCCTCTTCTTCAAGCGCTTCGGGAGATGCCAGGTAATTATCGATTTCTTGCTGGCTAACTCGAATTCGCTGCCCTACCTGCTGCTGACGAACTTGAGAGATCAGCATTTCCTGACGAATTTGCTCACGAAAAGCATCGAAGCTCATGCCGTCTGCCTCTATAGCACGGCGAAACTGATTAATTTCCATGCCATTTTGTCGTGCAATGCGATTAAGCGTGGCATTCAATGTTTGCTCATCAATCTGCAAACCACCCCGCTGAGCAAGTTGTAGCTGAATCGTATCCAGCACCAGCCGCTCCATTACCTGGTCGCGCAAAACATTTTCTGGTGGGACTCTTAGCCCTCGTTCAGCAATTTGGCCACGTACCAACTCCATCCGCTCCTGCAGCTCGGTTTCCATTAAAGCTTCTTCGCCTACAACCGCAACGATTCGATCCAGCACTCTAGGCTCAGCCTGCAGATTGACTGCGACTAATAAGAGCATTAAGCCTGCGAGCCAGTTGACTTGTTTCATTTTAAACACCTGTTGCACCTGATTGATCATAATTTCCTTCACTGAATCGGCCTTTCCGCATACCCTTGGATTTCTGTTTGCAGCAGCTGAGCGCTGGATTGCCCAGCAGCTCCCATACCACGTAGGTTGATTTGTAGTAAAACGATCTCATCTCTCTCACGACGTCCAGAAGGATTTGAAAAATCATCAGGATTTTTAATCCAGTCACGATAGATTAACTGTGCCTGCCAGCAGCAAGACGTATACTCAATACCGAACAAGCGGTCTAAATCTTCATTGCGCTTAAAATCCCTGGTGTGCTTAAAAAAAACGCGCCAGGCATCTTGATAAACCGGCAACACACCACTGACATAAACCTGCTCTTCTGCCAACTCAGAGTAGCTATAAGCATCCAGCTGACTTGAATCAGGACGAGGCCCTGTCAGTTGTAACTGCTGGTAGTTGGAGACATAGCTGTAGCCTAAGTTCAAATGAACACCCTGTTGATTACGATAGGCCAGGCGTGTATTGGCAGTGTCGGTTAAGTTTAAGTGATCATCCCACAACAAGGTTGATCTTAACTGTAAATGAGCTGAGATATTCCAGTTAGCCTGAAATACCAAATTGGAGCGCTCTCTGGTGTCTTGGTAAGGACGCTCATCTCTGCTGAGGTTCCTAGGGTGCCGGGCATCTTCAGGGTGTAGCAAAGAATCAGTCACATAGCGGTCAGAAAAATAAAACTCTTGAGCTACAGCCAGGCTAGCAATTTCTCGACCCGAGTGATCATTCAGCAAACGCTGAGTAACACCTAGAGTCACTTTTTGCACATCACCCACTCGATCTCGCCCCCCTGTGCGCTCTGCCCGATAAAGGTGGTTGATGTCGAACTCATTAAAAGAACCATCAAACAGCTGGGGAACATCATACTGTTCCACATAAGGAATGTAAGCTGCAAATAAGCGTGGTTCCAGGGTTTGCAGCAAAGTCTGCCCAAAAACCTGAGCATTTCTTTCAAAAAACAGACCGGTATCCAGACTGTAAACTGGAGCCGTAACACTCGGTTCAGAGTTAATACTAGCTCGCTGTTCAGGGGTCGTATCGGCAGCCCAGTTAGGTTCTATCCAATAGCGACTATGTTTTAGCTGTAGCCTGGGTCGCAGATAAGCCCAAGGCCATGACCAGTCAGCTGCGACTTCCGGCTGTAAATGCACTCGCCAAGTTGGAGGTGAACCCCAGTTAGCTAAGCGGTCACTATAAAAGCGTCCAGAGTCTAGCTGAGTGTAATAGCCTTCGTCACTGAGATCACGATCAGCCAGCTTATCAAAATAGGTCGCATCAGCCAGAAAACGCCAACTCAAGTGCTGCCCCCAGCGATCACCCGCTCTAAGCTCTATTTGCGGTAATTGAAAATAATCCTGCTGACTTGCAACCCGACCCTGACTTACATCGAACAGTGAAAAGGTTGATCCTCTGCTGTCCTCTGTGTTGGGATCATAGCTTGCCCTTAACTGCTGATAGCCACTCACCTGGGCCGTTAACTGCCAGTTCTGGCGATCATAATTTAAGCGGAACTGCTGTAACAGGTTCTCGTCTGCATCAAAGGGCCCGCGACCCAGATCATCAAAATAGCGATGGTCACTGGCTTGAGAAAAATCGAGCGAATAGCTGAGATCTGAAGACGGCCAATGCCCTTGGTGCTGTGCTGCAAACTGCCAACGCCTCAAGCCTAAATAGTCGTCATCTTGATCCATAAAAGCATAAAAAACTTCACCTGCATCGCTTGCCTGTAAATAGCGAAGCTCTGTCCCCAGCATGACACCACGGTTCGTTAAATAGCGAGGGTAAAAGGTTGCATCCAGGTTGGGCGCTAGGTTCCAGTAAAAGGGCTGGATAAAATCCAGCTCGCCCGCATTTAAACTGTAGGAAAAGCTGGGCGCCAACAAACCCGTATGCCTACGATCATCAATAGGAAAGCGCACCCAAGGTAAATAAAAGATAGGCACCTTTTGCACTTCCATGCGGACATGATAGGCATCACCAAAACCCGTTTTTTGGTTTAAGTCAATTCGGCTCGCTACCAAACGCCAGGCAGAATCCTCAGGTGCACAGGTGGTCATACTGGCGTTTTGCATACGCACACGACCATCGGGTAGCTGTTCTAAGCGCCAGGCAGCGCCACGCACATGCTGAGAATGCATCAAATAGTGGGCTTCTTTAGCCAGCAAGTAATGACTTGCTAAATGATAGTCAGCTTGTTGAGCACGCAATAAGAAACCCTGTTGGCGCAACTCCAGGTTTCCTGTTAAGCGAGCCAGACTGCGCTCAGCATTAACCCAGGCCTGATCACTTAAAAGGTAGACTGGGCCTTGACGCAAGCGTACTCGACCCTGCAGATCCAAGCCCCCTGCAGCGGAATAGTCCAACTGCTCTGCTTCTGCAAATAAGCGTGCCTGGTCTATAGAGGTCGTGGTTTCAGGCAAGTCCAAGTCAGGAGCAAGATAATAGCCGGAGCAAACCTGGCCTGCAGGGCGCTGCTCATGCCAATGCCAGTCAAGCTGCTGCGGGGGCAAATCTGCTGGCAAGCGCGCCCAGCTGCAAGAGCTTGCCAGCAAGAGCAACAGGCCGCAGACTTTTAATTTGACCGGTTTCAAACAACCCCTCTCCCAACTCAAAAGCCTCGCTTCTCTGTGCAAGACGTCTAAAACGCGTATTATAACGAGTCTAACCCCCACTGCCATGCTTGTTGCTATGAAAGAGCTAAAACCTATGCCCACAAGCCGTCAACACCAGTTAATCAACTGGCTGGAGCCTTGGTTAACTGAACCTGCATCAACTCAGCCCACACTCGTTGCAGGTGATGCCAGCTTCCGCAGCTACTACCGCTTAGCCGCTGAACAAAACCGTTTGGGTAGCAACCTGATCGTTATGGATGCTCCACCAGAGAAAGAAAGCTCGCAGCGTTTTATCCAGCTGGCTCTCAGTTGGCATCAGCAAGGCCTACGCGTTCCCTACCTGTACTCTTCTTGTGAGCATCAGGGCTTTGCACTGTTAGAAGACTTTGGCGATCAACAATTAATGCAGGCAGTCAAGCCCCTGGCAGCAGCAGAAGCGGATGCTTATTACCTCCAAGCCTTAACTCAACTCGCTGAATTGCAGTCGGTTCCAGTCGCTGACTTACCCCTATATTCACAGGAGTTACTCAACCAGGAAATTCAGCTATTTGAGCACTGGCTGATCGACCAGCTCCTACAAATACAGGGTTTGCCGACGGGGTGGGATGCCTTCAAACAGCGTCTCGTCGAGACTGCGCTGGAGCAGCCTCAAACTCTGGTTCACCGTGACTATCATTCACGCAACCTCATGGTAACCGAACAAAACCAGCTAGGAATTTTAGATTTCCAGGATGCTGTCTTGGGCCCCTGCACCTATGATGCGGTTTCTCTAATTCGAGACTGCTATCTGGAATGGCCACAAAACTGGCAACAGCATTGGTTACAAGCTTTTCAGCAACAAACCTATGCCCATATCTCTCGTGAGCGCTTTGAATACTGGTTTGACTGGATGGGAATGCATAGACACTTGAAAGCAGCTGGAATTTTCGCTCGCCTCTGTTTACGTGATAACAAAAAGAGTTACCTGCAGGATTTACCGCTTACGCTGAAACATTTACAAGCTGCCCTTAAA
>SKIX01000201.1 GCA_007116195.1 Marinospirillum sp.
ACCGTCAACTCAACCTCACGGGTCGACTCAGAAGTTCGACTAGCTAAACTTCGCACTTCATCAGCCACGACTGCAAACCCACGACCATGCTCGCCCGCTCTAGCCGCCTCTATGGCAGCATTCAAGGCCAAAAGGTTAGTTTGTTCAGCTATGCCTTCAATAACCTGGGTTACCTGTTGAATGCTGGAGCTCTTTTCATTTAAAAGCCCAATTAGATCCAAGGCCTGTTCAGAGCGACTGGCAAGATCTCGCATATCTGTCATTAACGCTGCCAAAGCATCACGACTGTGAAAGCTATCATCACGAGCAACACCAGCCATCTCGGCAACGCTATTCGCATTCATAGAAACCTGTTCTATGGCTACGGAAATTGACTCCATAGTGGATGCAACACCAGACACCTTCGCCTCTTGCACATCCAAACGCTTATCCATGGTATCTGCATGGTGAGAGACCTCAGCCGTTGAAATGGCAGTACGACTCGCTCTTTCAGCCAAGCGGCTAGCCATCTGTTTAAGGGAGAGGTAATCCTGTTCTGCTGCTGTCAGCCCAGTTTCTGAAAACTGGGCTAAGGCATCGCCATCTAATTGATAAATGCGCTCAGCCACTTGAGAGTTAGAGGTTAGCCTAGTCGATGCAGAGACAGGTGAGCCAAAAAAGTACAGCAGCGAACAACTCACCACTAAAACCACGCTGGCAAGCCAAGCTGCCCAGCCAGAAGAGCCAGACCACCAGAACATCAATAAAGCGGCTAAAGCTAACAACCAGCCTAAAAGTTTGTTCACCGAATTCATCGGATCGCCCCTAATTTGTTATTGTCATTATTCAATTAGGTTAAGAGTTTAGGCTGAAAACTAAGGCTTGAGCAAGCCTTGAAAAACCTGAGCTAACTTTTCTACCTTGGGCTGAGCAACAGCCTGAATGTAAGGTTGATAAGGGTGACACTGGGCATAGTTTTGATGCTCAGGCTCCGCTGGATAAAAGGCTGTTAATGGCACGATTTCTGTTACCAAAGGCTGCTGCCAATAACCCAACCGGTTCAATGTTTGCAGATAGTCTTGCAGTTGTTGCTTTTCTTGCTCAGTTTCATAAGCGACTAGTGATCGATATTGACGCCCTATATCAGCCCCTTGACGTTGCCACTGAGTCGGGTCATGAGCCACAAAGAAAAAAACCTGTAGCAGTTGACCCCGAGAAATTTGTTGGGGGTCGTAGGTTACTTCGACCACTTCCGCATGATCGGTCTGCCCCGTACAAACCAAGGGGTAGCTAGCCTCTTCAGCATTACCGCCTGCATAGCCAGAAACAACTTGCATGACACCTTGTAAAGGCTGAAAAACTGCTTCAACACACCAAAAGCAACCGCCACCTAAAACCAGACGCTTAGAAGCCAGCGCAACTTCAGTATTTGGCTCCAAAACCTCAGGCAAAGGCCAATTCACCACACCCATAGGATCACCTCGCTCGCTTAACTGAATGACAGGGCAAAGCTAACAAATTTAAAACTTGTCGATTCCATAACTCAAGAAGCTCAGGTTCTTGGGTACGCTCATCCCACCAAACCGCCAGAGTTGCTGAGCCCCATTCAACGGCAAAAACATTGTCTGGTAGCTCTGCTAACCAAGCATTAAAAGCCTCTAACTGTAGCTGAGTTAAAAAACTCTTACTGCCTTGTACCAAGACCCACCCCTCCATCCAGAGCTGGGTTCTTCCAACCGCCTCCTCTCTGCTCGTGCGTAAAAGGCAAAGGTAACCCGGCATGACCGGAGCCTCTGGCGGCCTTAACCAACGGTAAGCCACGCCTTGAATGGGCTCGCCATTTTTTAATACCAAAGGTGTTAAAGTGACTTTAATACCCAAACCTCTAGCTTGTTCACGCAGCAGAATCAAGCGTTTTTGCCTGGGTGAAGGTTTCATCCAGCTTAAAGGTGACAAAACTAACAGGGCCGCTAACAGCAGCCATCCCAAAAATTCCAAAATGAACTCGCTTAAGTAATGAAGAAATTTGATATAGTCTAAAAATTAAACTTAGGCACTTAGGTTAACAGGAAGCGAATGATGAGCAACGACTATCGAAATATACTGGTCGCTATTGACCTCTCAGAAGAATCCCACTTGGTGTTACAAAGAGCCAAAGAAATTGCCGCTCGTAATCAACAAGCCAAACTCTCTGTTGTTCACACTTTAGAGCCCCTGGGCTTTGCTTACGGCGGCGACATCCCAATGGATTTAACCAGCATCCAAGAACAGCTCGACCAACACGCCCGACAACGCCTGGATGAACTCCTAAAAGATTTTGCTATTCCTGAAGAAAACAGGCACATATTAGTGGGGATGCCTGATTCAGAAACTCATCGCTTAGCAGAAGAAAACCAAGTCGACTTAATCGTTGTTGGCAGTCACGGCCGCCACGGCCTGCAGCTACTTTTAGGCTCAGTATCCAGTGGCGTGCTCCATGGCGCACCTTGTGATGTACTGGCCGTTCGTGTGGGTAAAAAGAAAGCTTAAACCAGCGCTAGGGCCAGTCTAATCTGGCCTGGCCCTGGTCAGCACTAACAGCTCTTGCTCATTAGATAGGTGCAAGCATTACTACCTTCTCATCATTCGCCAACATGGCTGCTATGCCACCTAAAAGGTTTTGACGCTCAGCTGATCTTTCCCAGGCTTTCCAATCGGATTCACTCTTCCAATGCGTGATAATGATACGATGATTAGGACGTTGCAGATCAACTAAGGATTCACCCGAAATATAGCCTGAACACTCACGACAAGCCTGCAGCAAAGCTCTAGAAGCCTGATGGTATTCAGCCTCTAAACCTTCTTGTAGCTCTCGCTCAATCAATACTTTAATCATTTAATTTCAAACTCCTATTCAATACACCTTGCTCTGAACAGCTAATTAATTGAAAATTATCGTCTATTTTAAAACACTGCAAGTTTTTTCTGGAAAAAGACATGAACCCTGTAGAAGCCGCTCCAAACCACCAGCATCAACTCGACACCAGCGGGCTCTACTGCCCAGAACCTATCATGCTTTTGCATCAAAAAATGGAAGAGATACAGGTAGGTGAAGTACTCTTAATCATTGCAACTGATCCAGCCACTCAACGAGACATCCCCAAGTTTTGCACTTTCTTACAGCAAGAACTGCTAATGCAGCAAGAGGATGAGCAGTCTTATCACTACTGGATTAAAAAACAAAGCTAGAAAGTATTGATCACTGCAGACAGGTAAAGCGCATTAGGGCCAAGCACCCCTGTAAGTTGAAGCGGC
>SKIX01000225.1 GCA_007116195.1 Marinospirillum sp.
GCATGATGAGGCCTTAGCGCAAAATTTCTAAGGCCAGGTCAGTATTCAGGCGCAGCCGCCAGTCGTGGTGGCGTGTGTTTTCTCTAACAATCCAGCCCCTGGCTCTGACTTGCTGCCCTTCCAGGTTACGGATTTCTGCTTGGCTCAGGCTAAAGTACGACCAGTCACTTTTGGGTAGTTGTAAAGCCACCCGGCCTTCCAGGTTGATCCAGAAATGATCGCGGCTTTCTCCCACGCGAACAACGCGGCCCTGGATAATCGCTGCTCCTTGAGTGCTTGCTGGTACCTGGGCAGAGGGAATGCCCGGCTCGTATTCAGCTTGTGACCAGATGCCTCGCCGCTGCTGCCGGGCTTGAGTTTCAAAGGGTCTTAAGCATTCGGCATAGCGGGTGTTGGGGGCAATAAACACCTGCATTACATAGCCTTGTTCCAGCAGTAAACGGTTGACACTGCGTCCATCGGGCAAAAAAACATAAGCCAGTAGGCGACCATGACGGTCGTAGCGCTCATCACCATAGTGCAGGAGAACCTGCTGACCCGCCTCGGCAATGAGTGCTCGCAGGTAGTCTCGTCCTTCCAGTGCATAGGGTTCATGGGCTGCGCCATCTCGCCCAAGTTCAGGTGCATCAATGCCGATCAGGCGTACTCGTGTGCGATCCGTCAAGGTGAGGGTGTCAGCATCATAAACCTGCGCTACGGCTGCACGCCGATCTTGACGTTCAGGCGGACAGCTTTCGGCCAGTAGCGGGCCACTCAACAACAGCAAAAAGAGACAGAGCACTAGACGCATGGTGGTTAAACCCTGAGGTATTTCATATAGCTTTGCAGTTGAAATAGTTTTTTGGGGTCGCCTTCAACCTTGACCTTGCCTTCTTGAATACCCCGCATAAAGGCGTTTTTATCTTTGCTGGTGAGCGTTTGCCAGGCATCTTCTGCGGTGCGAAAAATCAGTTTCATATCGGCAGAGTCCAGGTCACCTGCCTGGCTGGTCACTTCTGCCTCGCTAAGCTGATAGGAGCGCCCAGCCCAGTCTTGGGTTTTGATGACCCAAGCCAGGGGGTCTTGGGCTAGCTGGCGTTTAAATTCAGGCTGGCTTTTATGTGCTTTTTTTAGCAAGCGCCCCAGCATCCACAGCAGAAATTTTAGTTTTAGGCTATTCATAGTTGTTATCCGTTGGGTTGGTCATCGCGCCACAGATTAAAACATTTGTTTGAAAATGTCAGCCAAACGCTTAGGGCGCTAACAAAGGTGGCATAGCTTTCGCCAATTGCACCTTGCGTTTAACCGCTGTGCCCGCCAGAGCAAAGCCTAACAGTTCACCTTCAGGGCTAAGAAAGCGCCCTTCAGCCCCCGTGGGTTCCAGGTCGCAATGCCATTCGCCCAAAGCTCCTGCGAGGGGCGGGGCGGCTACCACAGGGCAGCTGGATGTTTTGACTAATACCGGTAAAGCCGGTAGTTGCAGTGCAACCGCTTCCCCCAGCAGCTGTCGAGCCAGCAGTTTGGCACTTGCCATCAGCGGCTGCACATACATCAGGTTTAAGCCTTCAATTTCGGCGCAGTCACCCAGAGCATAGATATGGGGGTCAGAGGTTTGCAGCTGACGGTTAACCTGAATACCCCGATTCACTTGGAGTCCTGCTTGACGTGCCAACTCAATACGCGGCTGCAAGCCCAGGGCGCTTAGGGCAACTTCGGCAGTCAGCAGACGACCGGATTCCATTTCCAGGTACCAGTCTCCTGGCTGACCATCGATTAGTTTAAAACTTTCTTCCGGGTAGTGTTTTAAACCCTTGGCAACCAGTGCCTGCTCCAATAGCTGGGCCACGGGTGGCGGCAAAAGGCTGGGTAGCAGATGACGGCTGCGAGTGACCAGGCTAACGTCAAAGCCTGCCGTTAGCAGGTCTTGGACCATTTCCACGCCGACTAGCCCGCCACCGAGCACCACCAGTTTTTTCTTGCCCGCCAGTTCTTGGCGCAGGTTAAAGTAAGCATCCAGGTCATTAACTGAGTGAAGCGCGCCGGGCGGTGCAGGAACCTCTATTGGCTGAGCACCCAAGGCCAAGACCAGGTTGGAGTAGGTCAGGTCTTTACCTTCCACCTGCACTTGGCGTGCCTGAGGGTCGATCCGGGTGACCTGGCTCCAGGTCATTAAGCGGATGCCGAGCTTTGCTGCCTGTTCTTCCGGGTTGGCGATAATCAGTTGTTCAGGTTCCTGGCGTTTAGCCAGGGCTGTTGATAACAGGGGCTTGGAATAAAAGTGCCCGGAATCACCCGTTATCATTAGGATAGGAAGTTGAGGCTGGGTTCGACGTACTTCTATTGCGAGCTGATAACCGGCCATGCCAGAGCCAATAATAATCAGTGGCTGGCCTTGCTTGGCTGTGGACATGAAGCCTCCCCGAGTGTGTTAGAATTCGCTGCATTATAGATGATCGCCCTGGGGAGGGTACACGCTCGCCATGCTGCTGACTAATTCCCAAGTGCTAGCCATCCCTCAGGAGGCAACCACCCTTTGGCAACCCAGCGCCTTTTTAACAGGTGCCCCTGCGGGAGCCTGGCGTTCCTGGCTGCAGGAACGAGGTTCGCTGACCCGCCGCCTGCAAGAGCAGGCCCAACTTAGCTTTAGGGTTCGTGTTCTTAGCCAGGGTATTCAGCCTCTTCAAGAGGTCGAGCGCCAATGGTTGCAAGTCGAGCATCGGCGCATTTGGGTGCGCCAGGTGGTGTTAGAGGTGGATCACCAACCCTGGGTGTTTGCTCGTTCACTGCTGCCGCTGGATCAGCGTAATCGCTTGGTTCAGCGTTTAATGAGTGTGGGCAATCAGGCGTTAGGGCAGTTGTTGTTTAGCAACCCCAGTGTTCGGCGTGGCTCTCTGCGGTTTTGTGCGCCAGCTAGTCTGCCCTTTCCCAGCCTTTGGGGGCGTGCCTCCTGTTTTCAAACCTCGGCTTTGCGCTTGCTGGTTGCCGAGCATTATCTCCCGCCTATGGCAGCAGCCTTGCAACTACCGACTCGTGGGATTTTTGGAGATGACTAAATCATGACATCGGCTGCCTCTGCTCCCTGGTATCAACGCCTGCCCGCTTTTGTTCGGTTAATGCGGCTGGATCGCCCCATCGGCACCTGGTTGCTGATGTGGCCCACGCTCTGGGCCCTCTGGTTTGCGGCGGGGGGCGTGCCGGATTTGCGCGTGCTGGTGATCTTTGTGCTGGGTGTTATTCTGATGCGCGCTGCTGGCTGTGTCATCAATGATTACGC
>SKIX01000099.1 GCA_007116195.1 Marinospirillum sp.
CAGGTTGGCTTTACAACGTCTAAGCCTGAAGATACACGATCCAGTGAATACTGTACTGACGCTGCAAAAATGGTCTCAGCACCTATTTTCCATGTTAATGGTGATGATCCCGAAGCGGTTCTCCACGTCACCCAGGTGGCTGTAGATTACCGTATGCAGTTCAAGAAAGATGTCGTCATCGACCTGGTTTGCTACCGTCGTCGTGGTCATAATGAGGCCGATGAGCCCTCCGGCACTCAGCCGGTGATGTACAAGAAAATTGCCAAGCACCCAACGACTCGCAAAATTTATGCGAAAAAGTTGATGGATGCACAAATCATCTCAGCTGAAGAAGATAAGCAGCTGGTTAGTGACTATCGTGATGCCTTGGATAAAGGTGAGCATGTTGCTAATGCACTGGTTAAAGAACCTAATAAGGCGCTGTTTGTAGACTGGACACCTTATTTGGGCCACGAGTGGACTGCTCGTTATGACACCAGTGTTGATATGAAGCACCTGCAAGAGTTGGCTGCGAGCATGTGTGAAGTGCCTGAAGGCTTCCAGATGCAGCGCCAGGTCGCGAAAATCTATGAAGATCGACGCAAGATGCTTGCCGGTGGTATGGCACTAAACTGGGGCTTTGCTGAAATGCTAGCCTACGCCACGCTGCTAGATTCTGGCCACCCCATACGTATTACAGGCCAAGATGTAGGCCGAGGAACCTTCTCTCACCGTCATGCTGTGCTGCATGATTTTAATGATGGTCGAGTTTTTGTTCCTTTACAAAACCTGAAATCAGAACAGCCTGACTTTATTATTCATGACTCCTTCTTGTCTGAAGAAGCCGTGCTGGCGTTCGAGTATGGCTATGCCACTACTACACCTAATGCCTTGGTTATCTGGGAAGCTCAGTTTGGTGATTTTGCCAATGGTGCTCAGGTCGTTTTCGACCAGTTTATTTCCTCGGGTGAAACTAAGTGGGGTCGTCTCTGTGGGCTAACCATGCTTCTTCCGCATGGTTATGAAGGTCAGGGTCCTGAGCACTCTTCTGCACGTCTGGAGCGTTATCTGCAGCTTTGTGCTGAGCATAATATTCAGGTGTGTACACCTACTACGCCTGCGCAAATCTTCCACCTTATGCGTCGACAAGTGTTGCGTCCTTTACGCAAACCTCTTGTCATTATGTCGCCTAAGAGTTTACTGCGTCACAAGGATGCAACTTCTACTTTGGAAGACTTGGCAAGTGGTTCTTTCCAGCCAGTTATCGGAGATCAGGGCAACCTGGAGCCGAAAAAGGTCAAGCGCCTGATTATGTGTGGCGGTAAGGTTTACTATGACCTGGCCGCTAAACGTGCCGAGCTGGAAGCCCAGGATACAGCTATTGTGCGTATTGAGCAGCTTTACCCCTTCCCTGAAGAGGATTTGCAAGCTGAATTGGCACAGTATAAAAACCTGGAACATGCTGTCTGGTGTCAGGAAGAGCCGCAAAACCAAGGTGCCTGGTATTCCAGTCAACACCACATGCGCAATGTGCTCGCGAAGCTTAAGCTGAAAGGGGACTTGTCTGGTCAGTTGAAATTTGCTGGTCGACCTGCTTCAGCAGCGCCTGCTTGTGGTTACGCAAGTGTTCACGTTGAGCAACAGAACAAGCTGGTTCAAGACGCTTTTACGGTCTGACTCAGTCAATAACTCATCAAGCCCGGCATAAGTTCGGGCCTTTAGAATAAGTTAGGAAAGGGTATAACATGGCTATCGAGATCAAAGCTCCCACTTTTCCCGAATCAGTCGCTGAAGGAACAGTTGCAACTTGGCATAAGCAGCCGGGCGAAGCTGTCGAGCGTGACGAGATTCTGGTTGATATCGAAACTGATAAGGTTGTTTTAGAAGTTCCTGCATCAGCGGATGGTGTTTTGGAAGAAATTCTGGCGAATGAAGGTGACACTGTTGAGTCAGAGCAGTTGCTGGGCAGAATAAAAGAAGGTGCTGCGCCTGCAGCCAAGCCTGCTGCTGAAGAAAAACCTGCTGAAAGTGCACCTGTTGCTGCCGCTTCTGGTGATGATAAGGTCGCACCGGCTGCACGCAAGCTAGCTAACGAAAAAGGCATTGATCTTGCTGGTGTTCAGGGTAGCGGTAAAGGTGGCCTGATTACCAAAGAAGATGTACAAAAAGCCGCATCTGCTCCTGCTGCGAAACCTGCTGCAGCTCCTGCGCCTCAAGTTCAGGTTGCAGCCGGTGAGAAAGTTGAAAAACGTGTACCTATGAGCCGTATGCGCCAAACTATTGCTAAGCGTTTGGTTGAAGCTCAGCAAACAGCAGCCATGCTAACCACTTACAATGAAGTGGACATGAAGCCCGTAATGGAGCTGCGCAAGAAGTATAAAGATCAATTTGAAAAGCGTCATAATGGCACTCGCCTAGGCTTCATGTCTTTCTTCGTGAAAGCAGCCACTGAAGCCTTGAAGCGCTTCCCTGATGTCAACGCATCAATTGACGGTACTGATATCGTATATCACGGTTACCAAGACATAGGTGTTGCTGTTTCTACCGAGCGCGGTTTGATGGTACCTGTGCTGCGTGATTGCGACAGCATGAACCTGGCCGATATCGAAGCGACTATTGCTGATTTTGGTAAGCGAGGTCGCGAAGGCAAGATTGGTATTGATGATCTGCAAGGCGGTACTTTTACCATCACCAATGGTGGTGTGTTCGGTTCCTTGATGTCGACACCTATCCTGAATCCGCCACAAACTGCGATTCTGGGTATGCACAAGATTCAAGAGCGTCCTATGGCGATTAATGGTCAGGTTGAAATCCGTCCGATGATGTATCTGGCGCTTTCTTATGACCACCGGATGATTGATGGCAAGGATGCGGTGCAATTCTTGGTTGCTATTAAAGACTTGCTCGAAGATCCTGCACGCATTCTATTGGATGTTTAATCCTTGGTTTGCTGAAATCTCCTGACACTTTCAAGACAGGAAAACTTTATGTCTGATAAATATGATGTAGTCGTTATCGGTGCTGGTCCTGGTGGATATGTTGCTGCAATTCGTGCCGCTCAGTTAGGTTTGAAAACTGCCTGTGTCGAAAAGTGGATTAGTAAAGAAGGTAAGCCAGTTCTGGGTGGCACCTGCCTGAATGTTGGCTGTATTCCTTCTAAAGTCTTGCTGGAGGCTTCGCATAAGTATCATGAAGCCAAGCATGATTTTTCTGACTTGGGCATCGAAGTTAAAGACGTCAAAATGGACGTCAAAAAAATGGTGG
>SKIX01000056.1 GCA_007116195.1 Marinospirillum sp.
GGAATCAAGATAGAACGAATGACGAACTGATGTTACCGACACTTCGATTACAACGGTGTTACGACACTTCTACTTGCTACCTTGCTGCCTACAGGATCTACATTGATCCAAATAAGCGCCCACGTCAAGTAGTTTTAGAAAAAGTTTGTGAAAATATCAAGTCAGAAGGAAGACATTTGTGTTGCACCAGGTGTTTTTTCTGTTTCGCAGTTAACTGCTTCACGTGGTATTCCAAGCGCAGGGCTTGACTGTGATCGCCTGCTGGGCAAGAAAAAACCAGTTGCAAAGGGCCCTTACCTCTTAGGCTCCGCGCTGCCTTGGTCGAGCCAGACTGGTGTTCAGCAAAACGCCGTTCAACATCCTTGCTAATGCCGGTATAAAGCTGACCACCAGCCATTTCAATCATATACAGATACCATTGAGCTAAAGATTTACTGCTCACGCGCCTGTACCGCCTGCTGCTCCAGATCTCGGTCAGAAAAGCCGATCAGGTACAAAATCGCATCCAGGCCTAGCGTAGACAGGGCATGACGCGCTGTTTGACGGACAAGCGGTTTGGCGCGGAAGGCAATACCTAAACCCGCCAGGCCCAGCATTGGCAGGTCATTGGCTCCATCTCCTACGGCAATGGACTGCTCTAAACTTATGCCCTCTTTACGGGCAATTTCTTGCAAAAGCTCAGCTTTGCACTCACCATCGACCACCCGCCCGACCACACGGCCGGTGACCTTGCCGTCTTCAATCTCCAGCTCATTGGCATGCACTTCGTCAATGCCCAGCTTGTGCTGCAGGTAGTGACCAAAATAAGTGAAGCCACCAGAGAGAATCGCCGTGCGATAACCCAGGTTACGCAGAGTAGCGACCAGTTTTTCAGCCCCTTCGGTAATCGGCAGGCGCTCGGCAACTCTTTCCAGCACCGAGGCATCCAGGCCTTTAAGCAGGGCAACCCTTGCGCTAAAACTTTCCTTGAAATCCAGCTCACCACACATGGCGCGTTCGGTGATTTCTGCGACCTGCTCACCCACTCCAGCTTCACGCGCCAGCTCGTCAATCACCTCGGTCTCGATCAAGGTCGAATCCATATCAAACACCACCAGGCGGCGGTTGCGGCGATAGATATTGTCTTCTTGAACAGCAATATCAACTTCCAACTCACCAGCCAGGGCTAAAAAATGCCGCCTAAGCTCGGCGGTATCCGTTGCTTCACCCCGCACTGAAAATTCAACACAGGCCCGACCTGGCTGATCCATACGTGAACGACTGACTCGGCCTGAAAGACGATGAATACGATCGATATTCAAGCCATTTTCAGCCACCGTTCGAGTCACCCGAGCAATTTGCTCTGCTGTAATGCGTCGCCCTAGCAAAGTAACGATATGGCGGCTTTTACCCTGTCCGGCAACCCAGTGCTCGTAACTGGCCTCGGCAACAGGAGTAAAGCGTATCTGCATGCCCCATTCATGGGCTTTGAAAAGCAACTCCTGCAAAACTGGAGAATGCTGAGCTTTTACTGGCAAATGAACCAGCAAGCCCAAAGCCAGGGTGTCATGAATCACGGCCTGACCGATATCGAGAACCTGCACATCATAGTGGGCCAGAATTTCGGTAATAGCAGAGGTAATACCAGGGCGATCATGCCCTGAAAGGTTGATAAGAACGATACTTCGATCCTGGGTATTCATGCGCAGCCTGTGAGAAATAAAAATTCATTAAGCAGAAATCACAAAGATTTCTATACTGAAAGCATCAGTATAACGCTCCTTGCCACCCTGTTGCACAAACCATCCTTCAGTAATGCTTGGTTTTCGCATAGGAGGTGAATCATGACAACTAGCGGCAAACAACAACTCGATGAAAAGATGCCGCAAATCGGGGAAAGTTGCCTGACCTATTTTTCCCAGGTCAACGTGCATTGCAAGAAAGAGTTTCATGTACCCTTCGCTGCTGTTGGCTTGCGCGAAGGCCGACATCTTCATCTGTATTTTGCTCAAGGACAGCAGCAGCGCCTGCTGGTTGAAGACTCTATTTGTGGCCTTCCTCTTAGCATTCCAGGCGAGCAAATCATTATTAATGATTTGCACAGCCTGCCTGAAGAGTTTCAGCCCCAGCTAGCCGCAGCACTCGGCATACGTAGCTATATTGGCATTCCACTGTTTGTACAGCAGGAGTTGGTTGGCAGTTTAAACCTGGCCGACTTAAGGCCTCGTCAGTTTCTTCAGCCTGAAGTACAGAAGCTTAAACACAGAGCGCAGTGGCTTAGCCATTTGGTTGACCTATATCTTTAAGTTGAGGCTTCAACAAGAACCTGCTTTAGCTTCCTAGGATTTCAATGCTAGTATCTGCATGATCAGCGAAAGTATTGAAGATGCTAACAGGAACCCCCGAGCCCATGCCTGAGAACGAAACCTTACCACCTTTGGTCTGGATAGACCTGGAAATGACCGGTCTAGACCCGAAACAAGAACGTATCATTGAAATTGCTACCCTGGTCACTGACAGTGAGCTTAACCTGCTCGCTGAAGGCCCTGTACTGGCCATACATCAACCTGAAAGCTTGCTAGCCAGCATGGATGAATGGAACACCAAAACTCATGGTGCTTCGGGTCTGACGCAGCGAGTTAGAGACAGCCAGGTATCAACTCGAGAAGCAGAAGTGGCGACTTTAGAGTTTTTGCGCCAGTTTGTTAAAGCAGGCGTTAGCCCCATGTGTGGTAATAGCGTGCACCAAGACCGTCGTTTTATGCAGCAAGAAATGCCTGAACTGGAAGCTTTTTTCCATTATCGCAATGTCGATGTTTCCACTTTAAAAGAGTTAGCCAAGCGCTGGAATCCTGAGGTAAAAAAAGCTTTCAAGAAAGCCAATACCCACCAGGCTCTTGACGATATTCGTGAGTCGGTTGCTGAATTAAAGCACTATCGGCAGCACTTTTTGCGCCTGCAACCTACGCCCACTGCATGAGCAAGCGCAAGCTAAGTCGCCAGCAACGCTGGCGTGTCGAAAAGATTCAGGCCGAGCGCACTCAACGCGCTCAGAATAAAGATAGCCAAGCCTTGAAGGCGCTTGAAGAAGGTCATTTGGGTGCAGTCAGCAATGGCTTGATTACCGCGCATTTTGGCCGCCAAGTGGAAGTGGAAGCCATCAATGGCGACCCTCCAGGCGAACGCCAACGCTGCCATGTCCGCGCCAATGTCGATACTCTGGTGACCGGTGATCGCGTTACCTGGCGTCCAGCACTCAACCC
>SKIX01000055.1 GCA_007116195.1 Marinospirillum sp.
ACCAGCCCGGCCAGCATGCCCAGGTGCAGGCCGGAGATGACCCAGAGGTGGATGGTGCCGGTTCTTTCCAGGGTGTGCCAGTGGTCTGATGTCAGGGCCTGGCGTTCACCCAGGGCGAGGGCCAGAAAGAAAGGCTGGCCATCCGGGTTCAGATCGGCGGCTTGCAGGCGCTCCAGGGTATTGAGTCGCCAGGCGGTCAGGCCGGATGCAGTCTGTAGCCGCTGTACTTCGGCCCCTCGCCCGACATAGCCTCGGGCCACCTGCCCGCGAGCCAGCTGGTGGGCGGTGAAGTGTTGAGCTTCGAAATTCTTCAGCGAGCGGATTTTGCGAAGGCGGGCTTCTAGCTGCCACTGCTCACCCACTTTCGGTAATTCTGCATTAGAGTACCAGCTGAGGCGAATACCAGCGCCTTCTTTTAGATTACAAGGATCGCCACTCTCGCGCTGACAGGTCTTCACACGCAAAGTTAAAGCTGCCAACCCCTGGCTTGCATCACGAACTTCCAATACTTGCCCAGTTAGTCGGGTTGTACCCTGGGTATCCAGTCTCGAAGGTGCTCTGTCAAGCTGCCAAGCCAAAAAAACCAATAACCAAACAAAGCCCAGAAAAAAACCAGCTAACATCCACTGGTGCCTTAACCGAGCGACAAAAGCAAAGAGAGTTAGCAGCAGCAAAAATTCACTGCTAGGCCAATAAGAGAGCAGTAGCGCAAGCTGAATACCCGCCAGCCATCCCAAGGCCAGGAACCAGTTGCCAGGAAGGGTTGCCATAAACTGTGAAAGGCGCTTGTTGATCATCATCTTGCATCCTGCAAAAAAATTGGGCTTCCTTCTTGGTCATGACAAGAAGACTCGGCATAATACGCGCGCACCTTCGAGAGGGTTAACTTAAGCAATGCCTCGCAAGATTATTAAACGCTACCTACCCAAGCCTGAAAAGCTTCGACAGCAAAAGTCGTTGGGGTTTCTTGCTTCACATTTAGGTGACCCTGGCTTGTGGATACTAACCCGCAACACAGTTGGCGGTGCTTTTAGTATTGGGCTTTTTTTTGCCTTTATGCCCATGCCTTTTCAAATGATACCAGCAGCTTTATTAGCTATCTTGTTCCGAGTCAATCTTCCGATTGCGGTCGGCATGGTCTGGATTAGCAACCCCATCACCATGCCAGGCATGCTTTATATTGCTTATCTTTTAGGTAGTTGGCTGCTGGATGCCCCTCTACAACCCCCTGATACCGAGGGCATGACAGCTTGGGTTATGGAACGCTTTGGACAAATTTGGCAGCCTCTGCTCCTAGGCTCAGTCCTTTTAGGGGGCTTGGCTGCGCTCTTGGGAAATATAGGGGTACGCCTCATTTGGCGCTGGCATGTTTCTTTACAATGGAAGCGGCGGGTCAGCATCAAAAAGCTGCCTCCACCGCCAAAAAACCAGGCTAACTAACGCCTAGCTAGACCTTTGCCGCATGCAACTGACCCTTTTCTAGCTTCAACAACCGCTCTTGCCTAGCCGCTAACTGCAAATCATGAGTTACAACTACGAAGGCTGTACCCGAGTCTTCGGCCAGCTCACGAATAAGCTGCTGAACTTCTTCACCCGTTTGTTGATCAAGGTTTCCAGTCGGCTCATCCATCAGCACACAAGCGGGCTTGGTAATCAAAGCGCGTGCCAAAGCAACACGCTGGCGTTCACCACCTGAGAGTTCACCCGGCTTATGTTCCGCACGCGACAGCATTCCAACCCGCTCTAAAAGAAGACTTGCAGCTTGTTTAGCTTTAGCCATGGGTGTACCTCGAATTAATAGCGGCATAGCCGCGTTTTCAAGTGCAGTAAACTCAGCAAGCAGGTGATGAAACTGATAGACAAAACCTAGTTGCTGATTGCGCCAACGCCCTCGCTCTTTTTCACTTAAATCAGCATAGTCACGCCCCGCCAGAGTAACCTGACCCGAACTTGCAAGGTCTAAGCCTCCCAAAAGATTTAATAAAGTCGTCTTTCCAGAACCAGAACTACCGACAATGGCCAAGCGCTCACCAGCCTCTACACTTAAATGTATTCCTTTAAGCACCACAACGTCTTGCGGGCCTTCCGTGTAAACTTTAGTTAAATCATGGCAAGCGAGCACCGGCTTGGCCGGAGTAGAGTTTTTATTCATAGCGCAAAGCCTCTGCAGGTTGAATACGTGATGCTCGCCAAGCAGGATAAAGGGTTGAAACCAAGCTAAGGCTCAAAGCCGCCAGGGTAATAAAGCGTACATCCTCCCAGCGTAGTTCAGATGGCAAATAACTAATAAAGTAAACATTGGCATCCAGAAATTGAATACCTAACAGCCCTTCAACCCAGAGCACGAGATCACTAACATTCAGCGCCAAAAGAATACCCAACAAAACTCCAATCAGGGTACCTATGACACCTATGGTTAAGCCTTGAACAATAAAGATCTTCATAATGGTTGCGGGTGTTGCACCTAGAGTTCGCAGAATAGCTATATCACCCTGTTTGTCAGTAACGACCATAACCAAGGTGGAAACTATATTAAAAGCGGCAACTGCGACTATTATTAATAGCAGCAACCCTATCATTCGCTTTTCCATTTGGATGGCTTGAAAAAGGTTACCCTGGGTTTGTGTCCAGTCCTGGCCACGGTAAGGGTAACCCAGTTCGTTAACCAGCTCTCGGGTTACGCTCGGCGCTTGAAACAAGTCGTCTAGCTGCAAGCGCAAGCCTTCAATTGAAGTACCTAAACGCATCAGGCGCTGCATATCTTCCAGGTGAACATAAGCCAGATTACCATCTAACTCCGCACCTACCTTAAAGGTTCCCGCAACGGTAAAGCGTTTTAAGCGCGGAAATACACCAGCAGGGGTTATCGAAGCTTCAGGTACCAATAAGGTGACCTGGTCACCCGTATTGACTCGAAGAAACCTTGCCAGTAGATCACCCAGTATAATTTTAAATTCACCGGGTTCCAGCACAGTCAGTTCTATGCCTTCCAGGTGATCAGCAACGATAGAAACTGAAGGCTCTAATTCAGGTAAAATACCTGAAACCAAGGCGCCTCGATGCTGTCCTCTTTGCATCAACATACCCTGAGTATTAACAAAGGGGGCCACTCCCTCTACCCTAGGGTGCTGCTGCAGTTGCTCAGCAACTTGTTGCCAAGCACTAAAATCCTGCTGGTTTTTAATGGCGCTGTGGGGCACCATACCAAGAATACGCTCACGCAACTCCCGATCAAAGCCATTCATGACTGAAAGCACCAGAATAAGCACAGCCACCCCAAGGGTCATGCCAATCATGGAGGTCAGGGAGATAAAAGAGATAAAGTGGTTGCGTCTTTTAGCACGGGTATAGCGCAAACCCACTAGCAAAGGTATTGAAGCCATTGAGGATTTTCTTCCTTAAATCAATTCAGTTGACCATTGTAGGTTAAACTCTGACCATGAGCACCCACTATCGTTTAACTCATCAATTGCATCTAGCCTTCGATCAGCTGGTTGAAGTAACGAACCATTTGCAGGAACAACTAAAAAAACAGCAGCCCGAATGCTGGATGCTAGGCACTGACAATCCGGCAGCTAGTCATCACAAGCTGATCTCTTGTTTATCCGATTTTTGGTATTTAGACGGTCAAGACGGGCGGGTAACCCGCAGCTATCCAGGCCTAGTGGCTTGTAATGAGGATCTATGGAACCAACTGGGCGCAGTTAACTCGGCCAAGGTAGCCTTTTCACATGCCATAGATCTGATTAAACGTGAGCTACCGGAAGAGTTGACTAACCTGCGCCATGAATTGACCTTGCGCCATCAAGGCTTACATGCTCATTTAAGGGAGCAGGGGCTGGCCCGCTTGCATCTAAAGCAAACCTGGCGCCAGCTACCCGGCTGTGAAGAGCCCCTTAAACAAATTCGAATGAGCTGGTATTCGAGCGGTCGCAGTATTCGCCGCCTTAGCTTAAAAGAAGCCGAATATCGCTTGCTGCAAATGAACCCTGAAGCACCCCATATCAAGATTCAGCTACAAAAACTAGCTGGCCTGCAAGCTAACGAACCTCTCGCCCAAGTACAACAGCAGGCTCCATTAATGCGGGCCAATCTGTTTTTTGAGCAACCAAGGCCTGGGCAACCTGAACGCAAAGCTATAAATCTTGCCCTACCGCTGTTTGTTTTAAATGATCAAGGCAAACTACCCGCTTTCAACCAGCCCAGTCCGCAGCCACCAGAGGCACGTAAGCGCGCTCGTCGTTCTGATAACCAGCTGGAAGACACGCCTTTTTTGCCCAGTATTCGAGTATATCGTTATACCCAATAGCAATTAAACGCGCATTAAAACTTAAAGCTAAATGCGCGTCGGCATGTAAATGCCAAGATTAGAAGACCCGGTTTAGGCCATTAATCGCCGCAACTCGGTAAGCCTCGGCCATCGTTGGGTAGTTAAAAGTCGTGTTAATAAAATAATTTAACGTATTACCACCATCTTTTTGTGCCATCACAGCCTGGCCGATATGCACTATCTCTGAAGCCTGGTCACCAAAACAGTGAATGCCGAGTATTTCAAGCGTTTCACGGTGGAACAGGATTTTCAGCATCCCTGTCGTTTCTCCGGTAATCTGGGCTCGCGCCAAAGTACGGAAAAAAGCCTGACCGACTTCATAAGGCACTTTTTCTTCTGTTAGCTCTCGCTCAGTTTTGCCTAACGAACTAATTTCAGGAATGGTGTAAATGCCTGTCGGCACATCATCAATAAAACGGAAAGTTGGCTCTTCCAGAAAATCAGCAGCCGCTGAGCGACCTTGATCGTAGGACGCAGATGCCAAGCTCGGCCAACCGATCACATCACCAGCAGCATAAATATGAGGAATGGCGGTGCGGTAGTGATCATCAACCTGCAACTGACCCCGTGAGTTAACTTCAAGGCCGATGTTCTCCAAACCTAACTCTTCGGTATTACCCGAGCGGCCGTTACACCACATGAAGGCATCAGCTTTAAGTTTTTTGCCACTTTTAAGCTTAAGAACCACGCCCTGATCAACAACATCAACACTCTCATAATCTTCGTTATGTCGGATCAGTACGCCATTATTGCGAAGGTGGTAACTTAAGCCATCAGAAATTTCATCATCAAGGAAGGAGAGTAAGCGGTCACGGTTGTCGATCAGATCAACTTTAACGCCTAAACCACTGAAAATAGACGCGTATTCACAACCTATCACCCCTGCTCCGTAGATGATAATAGAGCGCGGAGTATGAGATAGCCCCAGGATGGAATCAGAACAATAAATGCGGGGGTGATCAAAGTTAATATCTGCAGGGCGATAAGGCCGTGAACCTGTTGCAATAACAATCTTGTGGGCCTTAAGAAACTCAATTCCATTATGATGATCGCGTACTTCCACCGTATTAGCATCAACAAAGCGTGCCGTACCAAAAAAAACATCCGTGCGGTTACGCGCATAAAAGCCAGTACGCAAGCTCACCTGCTTTTCAATCACTCGCTGAGAACGCTGCAGTACCTTGGGAAAAGAAAAAAAACGTGGCTCACCGATATCTCGGAACATACGGTTGGTATTAAATTGAATTATTTGCTTAACCGCATGACGCAAAGCCTTAGAGGGAATTGTTCCTTTATGAGTGCAGTTGCCGCCAACCACCTGCTGCTGCTCAACGACAGCAACCTTCTTGCCATGCTTGGCAGCATTCATTGCCGCACCTTCGCCCGCAGGGCCAGTTCCTATTACAATGACGTCATAGTTATATACTGCCATTCAATCATTACCCCTCTTATCTTTTTAGTACCTTGATTATTCAGCAATCATGACCCACTGGTCAGTCAATTACAATAAGGCTTTCGATGCAGGCAGTGGTTACTTTTTACTAGCATCGTAACCTAAATCTTGAGCTTCCAGAGCGGTTCTCTCATTTTTCTGTTGCTCAGTCTCACACACCTGTTTGTCACCGCCACAGATATCGCACTCGGTTTCCATTCCCAAAGCGCTCATACCACCACAGGAACCAGCAATGGGTTTACGACCCATCATCACACCCACAGACATGATAATCACGATCGTTGCCAGCACTGCTAGGGTTAACAGAAACATTTGCATGGTTTTTCTCCATTAATTAAGGATTACTTAGCAAAAAGGGTTGCCTCTGGTATGAGACAACCCTTTCTTTTAGGCATTCCTTTGCTGGCAAACTTTAGCCACCAAAGTCATCCAAGAGTACATTTTCAGGTTCTACGCCCATGTCTTCCATCAGCTTAATAACTGCAGCGTTCATCATGGGTGGTCCACACATGTAGTACTCGCAATCCTCGGGTGCAGGGTGATCCTTCAGATAGTTCTCATAAAGAACATTATGGATAAACCCAGTCGGGCCTGTCCAATTATCTTCTGGCAGAGGATCAGACAAGGCTAAATGCCAACTGAAGTTTTCGTTCTCTTCGGCTAGCTTATCGAACTCTTCAACATAGAAGGCTTCACGCAGTGAACGAGCACCATACCAGAAGCTGATTTTACGCTTAGATTTCAGACGCTTAAGCTGATCAAAGATGTGCGAACGCATAGGTGCCATACCTGCGCCACCACCCACGAAAACCATTTCGTTATCAGTGTCCTTAGCAAAGAATTCACCGAAGGGCCCCATCACATCAATTTTATCGCCTGGCTTCAGACTGAAAACGTAGGACGACATAATTCCAGGTGGCAGATCATCACGTCCAGGAGGGGGTGTAGCAATACGAATATTAAACTTCACCAAACCCTTCTCTTCAGGATAGTTAGCCATGGAGTAAGCACGAATCGTGGGCTCAGTAACCTTAGAAACGTATTTCCAGACATTAAACTTATCCCAATCAGGGTGGTACTCTTCTTCAATGTCAAAGTCCTTGTAGTGAACTTCATGCGGCGGGCACTCCAGCTGCACATAGCCACCAGCGCGGAAATCAACATCCTCACCCTCAGGGAGTTTCAACGTCAGTTCTTTAATGAAGGTCGCAACATTGGGGTTAGACACGACTTCACAAGTCCAGCGTTTAACACCAAAAATTTCTTCATCAACCTCAATTTTCATATCCTGTTTAACAGGAACCTGACAGGACAGACGCCAACCTTCTTTCTTTTCACCCATAGTAAAGGCAGATTCTTCAGTGGGGAGTATTGAGCCACCCCCCTCAATCACCTTACAGATACACTGGGCGCAAGAACCGCCACCACCACAAGCAGAAGACAAAAAGATGCCATTAGCTGCCAAGGTGTTGAGCAGCTTACTGCCTGCTGGTGTTGTAATGGTGTGCTCAGGGTCGCCATTGATTTCAATCGTGACATCACCCGAACTAACTAGCTTACTGCGAGCGCCCAAGATCACGAGTACGAGCGAGAGCACGACCACCGTGAACATGACGACACCCAGCAGGATAATCGTTGAGTCAACCATATTAATACCCTTTTATTAACCTGTTCATCGGCGCTTACAGCTGCACGCCCGAGAAGGACATGAAGCCTAAGGACATGAGACCGGTAACGATAAAAGTGATACCCAAGCCCTGAAGACCGACAGGAATATCGCTGTACTTGAGCTTTTCACGAATACCAGCCAAAGCCACGATGGCTAGAGCCCAACCAACACCAGCACCCGTACCATATACCAAGGACTCACCCAGGTTATAGTCACGTTCAACCATGAACAGCGAGGCACCTAAAATGGCACAGTTTACCGTGATTAGCGGCAAGAATACGCCCAAAGCGTTATAGAGCGCTGGCACATACTTATCCAGAAACATTTCCAGAATTTGTACCAGAGCTGCAATAACCCCGATGTAGCTCAAGAGACCCAAAAACGACAGATCGATCTCTTCTGCACCGGAAATACCAGTCCAGGCCAGGGCACCTTCACGCAACAGGAAGTTGTAGATCAGGTTGTTGACTGGCACGGTAATCGCCAGCACCACCACCACGGCGACACCTAGACCAAAGGCAGCATCCACTTTTTTAGATACCGCCAGGAAGGTACACATGCCCAGGAAGAAGGCCAAGGCCATGTTCTCCACAAAGACAGCGGTAATGAACAGTGATAAAAAGTGTTCAAACATGACTTATAAAACCTCCCTGGGTTTAGTGTTCGCCTGAATCTTGAACTCATCATGCTCTACTTGATCAGGATACCAAGAGCGGATAACCCAGATCATCAGACCTATGATAAAGAAGGCTGAGGGTGGCAACAGCATCATGCCATTAGCAACATACCAACCGCCATCACCAGTCAAGCTAAAGATCTGTACGCCAAAGAGGCTTCCCGCACCAAATAGCTCACGGAAAAAGCCGACGATCAGCAGTACCACACCATAGCCCAAAGCATTACCCACACCATCAATAAAGCTCATGCCAGGCCCATTCTGCATGGCATAGGCTTCAGCACGACCCAGGATAATACAGTTGGTAATGATCAGGCCTACGAAAACCGACAGCTGACGACTGATATCATAAGCAAAGGCTTTCAGGAACTGATCCACCACGATAACCAGCGAAGCGATAATCGTGATCTGCACGATAATACGAATACTGCTAGGAATGTGGTTACGAATCAGTGAAACAAAGGTATTGGACAGAGCCAATACAAAGATAACCGCTAGCGTCATGACCACCGCAACATTCATACTGGTGGTGACTGCAAGGGCCGAACAAACACCCAGTACCTGAAGAGCAATAGGGTTGTTCTTAAAAATTGGGCTTAAAACTATTTCTTTAGGTTTTTCAGTTGCCATGATTAAACTCCCTGCCGAAATTTAGCGAGGAAAGCACCATAACCCTGCTCACCCGTCCAGAAGCGCAGCAGATTGGTAACGCCACGAGCAGTTAGCGTTGCGCCAGCTAGCGTATCAACTTCATGCTTGGGGTCAGGATTACTTGCCAGGCCTAAACGCGGCTGGTGAGTACCTTCTTCATAAACTTTTTTACCAGGCCACTGGCCAATCCAGCGTGGGTTATCTACCTCACCACCCAAACCTGGAGTCTCGGCATGATCATGGAAACCTAAGCCAGCAATAGTATTGGCATCACCTTCCAGGGCCAAAAAGCCATGCAGGGTAGACCAAAGGCCCGCTCCACGAACCGGTAGGATAATACGATCAGGGTTATCAATATCACCGACCAGATAGACCAAACCGTAACGCTCCAAGCGACGTATGCCAGCTGGATCCTGATCTAAGCGATCCGACATGGCAGGGTCATTAGCAGCACGCAGCTGCTCATACTCGGCAGCGCTGATCTCATCGGTAAACTCACCGGTACGCAGATCAACAACACGCACGTGAATTTGATCAAACAGCTCATTGACTCGTTCTCGAGTTGCATCGCGCGGTTCAATCAAGCCACCTGCCAGCAGAATATTAGTCCGCTGGTTATGCAGCTGATTCGCTTCTTGGCGATCTTTCAAAGCCACTGCTGCACCTGAAACGATAACCGAGCAAACCAGACACAGGACAAAGGCGACTGTGAAGATATTTTTGATAGAGTCTTTGTTCTTAGACATTGCGTAACATCCTCCGCTTAATATTCGCCTTGACCACCAGATTATCGATTAGCGGTGCAAAGAGGTTAGCAAACAGGATAGCCAGCATAATGCCTTCAGGGAAAGCTGGGTTAATAACACGTATCAGTACCGTCATAACACCGATCAGTGCACCAAACACCAGCTTACCCTGATTGGTCATAGAGGCAGAGACAGGATCTGTCGCCATAAACACCATACCAAAGGCAAAACCACCCAAAACCAGATGCCAGTGCCAGGGCATAGCAAACATAGCGTTGGTTTCTGAACCGATCATATTGAACAGCAGAGAAGTAGCTATCATCCCCAACAATACACCCGCCATGATCCGCCAGGAAGCGATACGCGTGAGCAGCAAGACGGCACCACCGATAAAGATAGCGAGGGTTGAGGTCTCACCAATCGAGCCAGGGATAGTCCCAACAAAAGCCTCCCACCAGGTGTACTGCTGCTGCAGCGCAGCCATGCCATCTTGGTAAGCAACTGACAGGGCTGTAGCCCCTGTGTAGCCATCAGCAGCAACCCAAACCGCATCACCCGAAATTTCTGCCGGATAAGCAAAATAAAGGAAAGCACGACCGGTCAACGCAGGGTTAAGGAAATTCTTACCCGTGCCACCAAAGATTTCTTTACCGATCACCACACCGAAGGTAATGCCCAAGGCAACCTGCCACAGAGGGATATTGGTAGGCAGAATCAGTGCAAAAAGTACCGAAGTAACAAAGAAGCCTTCATTGACTTCGTGACCACGGCGCATGGCAAATAACACTTCCCAGAAGCCACCGACGATAAAAGTCACGGCATAAATAGGAATAAAGTAGGTTGCACCATGAATAATGTTGTCCCAGACGCTGGTGGGGTCATAGTCCCCTGCACCTAAGAGCACAACAAAGCTTTCACGCAGTCCACCTAAAGAGCCAAAGCCAGCATCTATCGCTGTATTGGCTTGGTAACCAGCATTCCACATACCAAAGAACATGGCCGGAAAGGTACAGAACCAAACGGTAATCATAATCCGTTTAAGATCAACACCATCGCGGACAAAGGCCGTGGTTTTAGCAACACTGGGCGGAGTGTAGAAAATTGTATCTACAGCTTCATAGAGCGCATACCAGCTTTCATATTTACCACCTTTATGAAAGTGAGGCTCCATAGCATCGAGAAGTTTGCGAATACTCATCCTTATCAGGCCTCTTTTTCAATCAGCGTCAGGTTGTCACGCAGGATGGGACCATATTCATACTTGCCAGGGCACACATAGGTACACAAAGCGAGGTCTTCTTCATCCAACTCTAAACAACCTAGCTGCATCGCCACTTCAATGTCACCGACGATCAGTGAACGCAGCAGTTGTGTGGGCAGAATATCCAGCGGCATAACTTTCTCGTAATTACCTACCGGCACCATGGCTCGCTCAGAACCGTTAGTCGAAGTAGTCGGAGAAAAGGCTTTACCTAAGCCCAAGAAGCTAGACAGGTAGATACCCATCACCGAATGGCGGTTACTACCCGGTAAACCTGGCGATAGCCAGCCCATCAACAGGCGCTTACTACCTTCTTCCAATACGCTGACCTGATTGTGATAGCGACCCAAGAAAGCCACAGCATCATCCGCTGCACGGCCGCTAAATACCGAACCAGAAATTACTTGGCTGTTTTTAGGGCTATTCACTTCGCCTGCTAAGAGATCTGTTACGCTTGCACCCAAACGAGTACGCACTAAACGTGGATCCTTAACCAAAGGGCCCGCAAGAGCAACCACGCGATCACTAGCAAGTTTACCGCTCAAAAAGAGCTTACCGAAGGCGATCACATCTTGATAACCCAGGTGCCAAACTTGCTTATTAGCGCTTACTGGATCGAGGAAGTGGATGTGAGTACCGACCAAACCTGCTGGATGCTTGCCTTCAAATTCAGCAACTTCGAAGTTTCCACCCGAAATAACAGGAATATCCTTGCCAGCTTGTTTGCAGATAAAAGTTTTACCTGCAGTCAACTTGCTCACCACTTTAAGACCAGCCAAGAAAGCTTGCTTATCTTCAGCAATGACAACAGCAGGATCTGCAGCTAAAGGATGCGTATCGATCGCTGTGACAAACACGGAGTTAGGCTGAGCATCCAGCGCAGGAACGCGACTGAAAGGACGGGTACGCAATGCAGTCCATTGGCCTGAATCAACCAACTGCTGCTGAACTTGCTCACGCGTCAAGCTATCTAACTGCTCCTCAGAGTAAGAAGTAAAGCTTACCTCCTCACCCTTAGTGTCCACTTCGATCACTACGGATTGCAACGCACGCCGGTAGCCGCGATTAATCGCAGTCACCGTGCCTGCTGCAGGTGCCGTGTACTGCACACCTGGCGTTTTCTTATCCGTAAAGAGGATCTGACCCAAT
>SKIX01000066.1 GCA_007116195.1 Marinospirillum sp.
AACAGGGCCGAGTACAAGAGCTGGCTCGTATGCTAGGTGGAGTTAAATTATCAGACTCCACCCTTGCTCACGCACGCGAAATGCTGGAAACCAGCCGCCAGGCTCTGCACTGACGGCCAACCCTGGCGCGGGCTTAATTTTTCTTCTTTTTCACATAAAGCACCAAAGCATGGTCAACCAGCTCCAGACCCTGCTCTTCAGCTAGCTGATGCTGGCGGCGCTCAATTTCTTCATCATAAAACTCAATGACTTCACCTGTATCCAGGTTGACCATATGATCATGATGATCTTCTTTGGCCAGTTCAAAAACCGCATGGCCGCCATCAAAGTTATGTTTATCAACCAAGCCTGCTGCCTCAAACTGGGTTAGCACACGGTAAACCGTCGCCAAGCCAACATCTTCGCCCGACTCGATCAGGCTACGATAAACATCTTCAGCGCTTAAGTGATCATCCGCATGGCGCTCCAGCACCTGCAGAATCTTGATTCGGGGCAGGGTAACCTTCAAGCCCGCTTTGCGTAATTCCTGATTTTCGTCAGCCATTAAAACTCTCTATTGCTAAAGTGATCAGAATACTTCGCAGTCAAGCAAAGTTTTGAGTATCATTCGACTGCCTCTATTATTCACCGAAGCGGATCAGAGTTAAACCCATTTAACATGAAAAAACCCACTAAAATACTCACCTTTATACTTTTAGGCCTTTTTATCAGTGGTTGCAGCTGGCTGGCACCCCATAAAAGAGACATTCAGCAAGGCAACCTGCTGGATGAAAAAGACGTGCAGCAGCTCGAAGTAGGTATGCGCCAAGATCAAGTTAAGTACCTTCTGGGCACACCACTGCTGACTCCGCTGGGCCAACCCAACCAGTGGGACTATGTTTACCAGCTGCGCCGTGGTCAGGACCTCTTGGCACGCAAAAGAGTCACACTGACCTTCGCTCAAGCCGACGATAACCGACTCAGGCTCGCTAAAATTGACCACCATAAAGAAGTAGGCAACCCGTCTTTACTCGAAGAATTAACACCCAGCACCGATGAAGGCCCAGCTACTGTTATTGATGAACCAGCCATCAATGAGCAGCCCGGAGTACCACCAGGCGGCAGTCAATTTTAAGCACGCAAAAGCTCAGGCATCCTTGGCAACAGCTTCTTCTTTCTTTGCTGCACGCTCAGCTCTGGCTCGCTTGGGATCAGCCAACAAAGGGCGATAAATTTCCACTCGGTCGCCCTCTTTGACAAGCTGCTGCTCTGGCTTAGGTACCAGCTTGCCAAAAATACCCAATTTGGCTTTGCTCACATCCAAATCAGGGAAAAACTCATCCATTTTAGCTAAGCCTGCTGCTTCACGAACAGAAGTGCCTTCAGGCACGTCCAAACTGGTTAAACGCTGCTGCTCAGGCAAAGCATAAGCAACTTCTATCCTAGGCATTTTTTCCATAAACCTCATCAGCACGCTTCACAAAAGCATCAACCTGACTGGATGCCATTTGCGAAAACAAGGGCGTTAAAGCCTTAGATACCAACTTGCCAGCGATTTCAAAATCCAGCTCAAAATAAACCTTACAAGCCTTATCGGCTAAAGGCTGAAAGTGCCAATGACCTTCCAGCTTCTTAAAAGGCCCATCCACCAACTTTAAGTCAATGCGCTCTGGATCTTGCAACTCATTACGCGTTGTAAAACGGTAAGTCATGCCTGCCTTAGAAAGCTCTAACTCACCAATTAAGTAGTCATCTTTGCGCTCAATCAGGCGTGCATTACTGCAACCCGGCAGGAATTTCGGGTAAGATTCACAGTCATTCACTAACTCGAACATTTCTTTTGCCGAGTGCATCACTAAAGCCGAGCGGCTAATACGACTCATACTTATCTCCAGTTCAGAGCAGCTTTGACAGAGAGTTTAACATGAGGCCTACTTGGTTCAGAATTAACCATCAGGATTTGGCAATTATTTATGGGTAAAAAATCAAAAAAGCCACTCGACAGCAACACCATTGCCGTTAACCGCAAGGCAAAGCACGAGTACCATATAGAAGAAACCCTGGAAGCAGGCTTGGTGTTGGCTGGCTGGGAAGTAAAAAGCCTGCGCGCGGGCAAATGCCAGCTCACGGACACCTACATTCTGATCAAGAATGAAGAGGCCTGGTTACTAGGCTCGCATATCACACCGCTTAATACGGCCTCTACGCATGTAATTGCCGACCCAACGCGGACGCGCAAGCTGCTTCTACACAAAAAAGAAATTGCGCGCCTGCTCGGAAAAATCAACCAAAAAGGCTTTACCTGTGTTCCTTTATCGCTTTACTGGAAAGGCAACAAAGTTAAATGCAAACTGGCCTTAGTGAAAGGTAAGCAGCTGCACGACAAGCGCGCTGCAGACAAAGACAAAGACTGGCAGCGCCAGAAAAGCCGTATCCTGCGTGAGCAGAATAAATAAAAAGGAACTTTTTTGTGTGCTAGTGGTTTAATACCAGGACTGTGCTAAAATGCAGTCACGCTTTTTGGGGACGTTCTGGCTTCGACGCCGGTGGCGAAACCTGAGGTGCATGCCGAGAGTGAAGTGGCTCTCGTAAATCAATCGCTTCAACGTTATAGTCGCAAACGACGACTCTTACGCTCTAGCCGCTTAAGGCTACTCATGAAGCCATGTTGCCTATCGCAGGTGGATTGAGATTATTGAGCGCAGCCAGATAGGATCGCAGCAAAGATTGCCTTCGTCGGCGCTGTTAAATCTAAATCGAGGGATCGCTGTCAGGAATCCTGTTCGTTGGAGCCCTGCCGGTTAAATTAAAAAGCGAAACTAAGCATGTAGATCTGAAGGCAGAGTGCCGGCGGACGCGGGTTCAACTCCCGCCGTCTCCACCAAATCACTTATAAAACAACCACCTGCGGGTGGTTTTTTTATGCCCAATCAGCCTAGGCTTTCCTCGGTACCTGCAGGATAGTGCTCCAGTATTCACCCAGGCTTTTGATCACCTGAATAAACTGGTCTATGTCGATAGGTTTGGTGATATAGCCAGCCGCACCAAGCTTGTAGCACTCTTCAATATCTTTATCAGCATCCGAAGTTGTAAGAATCACAACAGGAAAGTGCATCAAGGCCTCATCTGACTTCAATGACTTGAGCAGCTCTTTACCGTCCATGCGCGGCATATTCAGATCAAGCAGAATCAGGCCAGGGCTCATAGCATCGGTATAGGGTGGACGTTGATGGAGAAAGTTTAATGCCTGGAGGCCA
>SKIX01000019.1 GCA_007116195.1 Marinospirillum sp.
ACAGGCGCATGGGCTGAAAAAGCCACCTTGGAGTCTATCCAGGCTTTTTTAACTGTTTTGCGCAAGTTAGGGCCAACAACCTGGTAGTCTAAACGCCAACCTTCTTGTCGGTCTCGGTCTCTATCTAGGTTTGGCCAAAAGGTATATTGGTCTGCCTCTCGGTTTACTTCTCTAAAGGCATCAATATAGCCCAAGGGGCCAAAGACCTGATCCATCCAAGCCCGTTCTTCTGGCCTAAAGCCAATGCTGAGCTGATTGTCTTGCCAGTTAGCCAGATCCAGGGTTTTATGAGCGATATTCCAAGAGCCGCAGATAATGTATTCACGACGCTTGCGGCGCAGCTTGGTTAGAAACTCTAAAAACTGCTCCATAAACAGCTTTTTTTCGACCGGGTTAATACCGGACGGCATTTGAAAGCTGCAAACGCTCACTTTCTCAAAGTCAGCCTGAATAAAGCGACCTTCTCGATCAGCCAATTCAAAGCCTAGCCCAGTCATAATAGCCTTGGGCATACTGCGGCAATAAATACCTGTGCCTGCAAAGTCATCCTGTTCAGCATCAAAGAAATAGCCTTCCCAGCCATCTGGGCGTTCTAGAGCGTCACCGAGCTTGTAAGACTTGGTGCGCACATCTTGAACACAGACAACATCTGCATCCTGCTCTTGCAGCCATTCAAGAAAACCTTTTTCAACGGCTTGCCGAATGCCGCCAAGGTTAAGGGTAATTACTTTCATCTCGTGTGCGCTTCCCATTTCCTGCGTGGTTACACGTTTACTTAAAGTGTATGATACCTGAGTATGAGACTTTTGGGGAATTGCTGTGCTGGATTATCAACAAGACTTTATAGATTTCGCCATTAAACAACAGGTTTTACGTTTTGGTGAATTTACACTTAAATCAGGCCGTATTAGCCCTTATTTTTTCAATGCTGGCTTATTCAATACCGGTGAAGCCCTTGCCAAACTGGGGCACTGTTATGCTGAAGCCATTTTACGAGCAGAGCTAAAATTTGATGTTTTGTTTGGCCCCGCCTACAAGGGCATTCCCTTGGCTGCAGCCACTGCAAGCACCCTGGCTGCACAACATGGCCAGCCCACACCCTTTGCCTTTAACCGCAAAGAAGCCAAGGCTCACGGCGAAGGCGGGCAGTTGGTTGGCGCAGATCTTAAAGGCAAGAAGGTATTGCTCATTGATGATGTGATTACCGCAGGCACAGCTATTCGTGAAGTGTTACCACTAATCGAATCAGCTGGTGGGCAAGTCGCTGGTGTCGTTATTGCACTCAATCGCCAAGAGCGCGGCCAGGGTGAACGCTCGGCTATACAGGAAGTCGAAGAAGACTTACAAATTCCAGTTGCAAGCATTATTGCTCTGGAACACATTGTTCACTACATGAGCGACACCCCTTCTCTGCGACCACAGGTCGCAGCCGTGGAAGCTTATCGTAAAGACTTTGGCGTCTGAATTTTGAAGGAATAAAACCTATGCTGAAAAAATGGGGACTCCCCTCGGCCTTAATTGCTTGCCTGGGCTTCTCTAGCCAGGCAGCAGCCTTTGCTTTAGCGCCTGGATCTCTGGAAATCAATCTGAATAATGAATCCATTCAGTTCGAGTATGATCGGCCTGTTTCTAGCGCGAATAATCTACATGTTAATGCCGGCATACTCTATACCGAGCAGCATGACCAAGACTCCGCAACTGTTGCCACAGCTGGCTTTCAAGGCGTAGAAACGGACAATAGCACCTACCGAGCAGCCGTTGGCTTACGCCTTTATGGCTATAGTGCACCTCACTCGGCATCAGGTGTCGCCTTAGCTTTCGGCGGCTTGTTCTACCATGTGCTACCGGGTGCAAGTCATATTTCTTTAGGTGGCTATGGCTTTGTGGCCCCCCAGGTGACCAGCTTCGGTGATACTGAGTACCTTTATGAGGCAGGTGCACGCCTTGCTTATCGGGTCATTCAAAATACCGACATTTTTATTGGCTATCGCTACTTGCATCTTAAGAATGATGACAAGGGCTTTAACGATGCCATTGAAGATGGCGTTAACCTAGGCTTTAGAGTCAACTTTTAAACCGTGCTAACGTCTACCAGGATGCAGTGGGAGCAGCTCCTTAACCCGAGCCGCCTGGGTAGCGACCGCTCATCTCGCGAAGAGCCTGGTCGCAGCCCTTTTCATAAAGACCATGATCGCATTATATTTTCTGGTTCTTTCCGTCGTCTGGGCCGCAAAACCCAGGTACACCCCTTGGTTCGCAATGACCACATCCACACCCGCCTAACCCACTCACTGGAAGTCGCCTGCGTAGGACGCAGCCTGGGCATGTTAGCAGGGGAAAGATTGGCTCAAACCCTGCCTGGCTGGATCTCTCCAGCCGACCTAGGGGTTATCGTACAAGCAGCCTGTCTGGCTCACGACATAGGCAACCCACCCTTTGGTCATGCCGGTGAATATGCCATTCGTGACTGGTTTCAACAGGCAGATCATCAAGGTCTACTGCAAGGATTAAGCGGAGCAGAGCGCCAAGACCTGCTCACCTTTGAAGGCAATGCTCAGGGTTTTCGCGTGGTCACCCAAATTGAGTACCACCAGTTTAACGGTGGTATGCGCCTGACCCACGCGACTCTGGGTGCCATGCTTAAGTACCCTTGGACGGTGGAGCATGCTGGTGACCAGGGCAAATTCTCGGCTTTTCAGAGTGAGCGTGAGCTTTTAGCCCTGACCGCTAGCAAGCTAGGTCTTATTCAACAAGCTGATTGGCGCTGGTCTCGCCATCCGCTCGTCTATCTGGTCGAAGCGGCTGACGACATTTGCTACGCACTGCTGGATTTAGAAGATGGTCTAGAAATGGAAATTTTAGGCTACCAAGAGGTTGCTGATATTTTGAGCAGTATCGGCCAGGGGCAGCCCCCAGGCTTTGAGCAGCTTAAACAGGCCTCTCAGCGCCGACGCCTTGCCGCCTTGCGTGGTCAAGCCATGGATAAGATGACCGAAGCGGTCATTGAGGCCTTTGTTCGCCACCAAGACGAACTCCTACATGGCCAGTTTCAATCTGATTTAATTGATGTCTGCCCCCGACCCATTGCAGCAGGCATCCATCAAGCCAAAACACTGGCCAGAGACCGCATCTTTCGCCACCAGCGCAAAGCCAAGATGGAGATAGGTGCCTATACAACTCTAGGCACCTTACTGGAAACCTTCTGTGAAGCCTGTAATGCTCGCCACCTGCAT
>SKIX01000095.1 GCA_007116195.1 Marinospirillum sp.
CCAGTGAATTGCTGGCACATAAAGCAGGTGGGAATCGAGAAAATTGCGTTTTAACTGCGAGGTACTGGCGGCCTCTTTCTGCATATCCAGCTCATCCATCAAGCTGATTTCATAATCAGCAACCACCTCAACCGGATGCAGGCGTTTGGAGTCAGGCATTAAGAGCAGTAGCAAGCGAGCCAGCATATACAGCAACTGGACATCTTTACGAATCACGCGCTGAATACCAGGACGAGTGACCTTCACAACGACTTGTTCACCGGTATGTAAACGAGCAGGATGTACCTGAGCAACAGAAGCTGAAGCTAAAGGCTCACTGCCAAATTCGGCAAAGGCTTCAGTAACAGGAACACCCAAGGATTTTTCAATGGTCGTTTTTGCCAGAGCAGCGGAAATAGGCGGCACCTGATCCTGAAGTTTTTTTAGCTCATCAGCCAACTCATCAGCCAAGAGGTCGCGGCGTGTGGACAGCATCTGCCCAAACTTAACGAAGATAGGCCCCAAGTCCTCCAAGGCTTTACGTAAACGTTCACCTCGCGTTAGCGACCCCAACGGCATTAACTGCATCGGGTTAATTTTTAATACTAACAGCAGCCAAGCCGGTAAGCGCTCATGAGGAATAAGCACATCTAAGCGATAACGCACAACAATCCAGGCAATTTTCAGTGCACGATAAAAACGACTCACTGACTGCCTCCTGCTGCTTGGCTAGTTGCCGCTTCCAGCAAGCGAACACGAGCTTCCAAACGATCAACATCCAAACGTAGCTCGTCTAAAGCGTCTTCCAGCAGGTGCAAGCTATTCTGACCAGGCAAAATAGCGGCTTCTTCGTCCAGGTATTCTTTAAGGTCACGGCTAGCTGCAGCTTTAGCCCTGCGCCCCCAGCCCAGCAACTGGCCAAAACCTGCTTGCAAGCCAGCCAAAGGCAAAGGCCCAGCAAAGCGAGTAATTAGCTCACTGGCATCCAAGCCTAAACTCGCAAGCAGGTCTTGCAGCTTTTCCAGTTGCTGAGTTGCACCACCTACTTTGACTTCAGGGCTAAACAGCACCTTTGTTGCGGCCGATGAGGTAGCCATTTTCAAATAAGCCTGAGGCGTTGCTTCTATCCAGGCATCAGCAGCATCTTCTAAGTGACGATGAAAGTACAAGCCTTCTGCCGTTACCTGTAAAAACAGTTTCAAACCTAAGGGCAGCACACGAATCTCAAACACCGACCCCTCTAACTCATTTAGGCGCGCAGCCGTCAAACCACCAGCCCCAGCTAATTGACGCAGGATAGGATTAACCAGGCTTTCTAGGGCGGTCAGCGCTGTTATGGGTAGCTGCATCTATTGGCTCCTAGAGCTTAGTACCGCGGTGTAAAGCCACCACGCCGGAGGTCATATTGTGGTATTCCACTTCACTAAAGCCTGCAGACTCCATCATCCCCTTGAGTGTTTCCTGGTCTGGATGCATACGAATGGATTCTGCCAGATAGCGGTAGGAGTCACTGTCACCGGCAAACAGCTTGCCCATAAAGGGCAACGCGGTGAAGGAGTAGGCATCATAAACCTTACTCATCAGCGGGTTGGTGGGTTTGGAGAACTCCAGCACCAGCAAGCGACCACCGGGTTTGAGAATCCGTGCCATGTCCTTGAGGGCCTTGTCCTTGTCGGTGACATTGCGCAGACCAAAGGCAATGGTGATGACATCAAAGTGATTGTCCGGGAAAGGCAGGGATTCGGCATTAGCCTGCACAAACTTAATATTGCCACCATAGCCGCGATCCAGCAGGCGATCCCGCCCCACTTTCAGCATGGAGGCATTGATATCGGCCAGAATGACCTCACCTTCTTCGCCCACCAGACGCGAAAACTGCAGGGTCAGGTCGCCCGTACCTCCGGCAATATCCAGCACCCGGTGGCCCTTGCGTACACCGGATAGCTCAATGGTGAACTTCTTCCACAGACGGTGTACACCCATGGACATAAGATCATTCATCAGGTCGTATTTGGCAGCCACGGAATCAAAAACGCCTGCGACACGTTTTTGTTTTTCCTCGTAGGGCACTTCCTGATAACCGAAATCAGCGGTTTTTTTCTGCTGCTCTGTTTGCTGTGAATCCTGAGTCATGGCCTGAATCCTGAAAACTGTTTAACAATCGCGCGCGGAGCACGCTCCTACATTGTTCTTGTAAGTCCTTGTGGGAGTCCACTCTGTGGACGATAAAACATCGCTCGCGGAGCGAGCTCCTACATTGCGAACTCTTATTTTTTTCCGGCATCCACGGCCAGAGGAATCAATTTCGGTTCCCGGCTTTCTCCGGCTGCGTCCAGCTTGCCGAGGTACTCCTGCCAAAGTCGTTCCTTGTTCTGCCCCAGGTGCCAGAAGTAACTCCAGCTGAACAGCCCTGAATCATGGCCGTCATCAAAACTGAGTTTGAGCGCATAACGGCCCACGGGTTCGATTTTCCAGATGCGCACGTCTTTTTTGCCCACCTGCAAAATCGGGTCGCCATGCCCCTGGACTTCGGCTGAAGGTGAGAGCACCCGCAGCAGTTCTGCCGGAAGTTCAAACTGCTCGCCGGAAGCATAGCTCAGCTCCAGGCAGTGGCGGCTTTTACTGTAGTTAACCTTCTGAGGCTGAGGCACTTCACTCATGCCAAACTCCTAAAGAATATAACGCGACAAATCCTGGTCTTTGACCAGCTCGCCTAGCTGGCTGTTGACATAGTCTGCATCCACCACCAGTTTTTCACTCAGTTTGTCGGCATCATAGCTGGCGTTTTCCAGCAGGCGCTCCATCACAGTATGCAGGCGGCGGGCACCGATGTTGTCAGTGTTTTCGTTAACCTGATAGGCGATTTCCGCCAAACGCTCGATACCGTCTTCAGTAAAGCTAACATCAACGCCTTCAGTACCCATCAGGGCGGTGGCCTGACGGGTCAGGGAGGCATCCGGCTCGGTCAGAATACGGCGGAAGTCTTCCGGTGTCAGCGCCTTGAGTTCCACCCGGATCGGCAGGCGGCCCTGAAGCTCAGGAATCAGGTCCGAGGGCTTGGCGAGGTGAAAGGCACCCGAGGCGATGAACAGGATATGATCGGTTTTGATCATGCCGTATTTGGTGGTCACGGTGCAGCCTTCAATCAGCGGCAGCAGATCGCGCTGCACGCCTTCGCGGGAAACATCGCTGCTGCTGTTTTCTCCACGCTTACACACCTTGTCCAACTCATCCAGAAAG
>SKIX01000032.1 GCA_007116195.1 Marinospirillum sp.
GCAAATTCGGTCTGCACCGGTTTGCAGGGCACCGGCAGGTTATCAAGGAACCATTCGTACAGGGGACGGTGGTCTTCAAATTCCAGCGTACACAGCGAATGGGTAATGCCTTCAATCGCATCCGACTGACCATGAGTGAAATCATAGCTGGGATAGATGCACCAGCGATCACCCGTCTGGTGATGATGGGCATGACGAATGCGATAGAGAATCGGATCGCGCAGGTTGATATTGGGTGCCGCCATATCAATTTTAGCCCGCAGCACCTTGGCGCCATTGAGGTAGTCCCCGGCACGCATTTTTTCAAATTCAGCCAGGTTGTCTTCCACACTACGATCACGGAAGGGGCTGTTTTTACCAGGCTCAGTCAGGGTGCCGCGGTATTCACGCATCTGCTCGGCATCCAGCTCACACACATAGGCCTTGCCAGCCTTAATCAGCTCCACTGCCCAGGCATAGAGCTGGTCAAAATAATCGGAGGCGAAGCGCACTTCACCAGCCCACTCAAAACCCAGCCAAGCAATGTCTTCCTTGATCGCATCAATGTATTCCTGGCTTTCTTTTTCGGGGTTGGTGTCATCAAAACGCAGGTTGCAGGCACCGCCAAACTCTTCGGCAATACCGAAGTTCAAACAAATACTTTTGGCGTGGCCGACATGCAGATACCCATTGGGTTCGGGTGGAAAGCGGGTCACAACAGTCTGCTGTTGACCTGCTTCGCGCTGCTGTTGAATCATATTGCGGATAAAGTTGGTTGCAGCAGAAATCTCGGCCTGGCTCATAGCGCTCGCTTCTTGACGGATTGGTGAATAAAATGAAAGCCAGTTATTATAGCAGCATGTTTTCCTCAACTCACGGAGTCTAATAGTGTCTGAAACCAACCCCCAGGTTCGCTTAACAACCAATAAAGGCGTAATCACGCTTGAGCTGAACGCCGAAAAAGCCCCCCAAACCGTTGCCAACTTTTTAAGCTATGTTGAAAGCGGCCACTATAACGGCACCATCTTTCACCGCGTGATCAGCAACTTTATGATTCAAGGCGGCGGTTTTGATGAAGACTTTAACCAGAAGCCCACTCAGGCTCCGGTTGAAAACGAAGCCGATAATGGCCTGCCCAATGTCACTGGCTCAGTGGCTATGGCCCGCACCATGGATCCTCACTCGGCCAGTGCTCAGTTCTTCATTAATGTCAAAGACAATGACTTCCTGAACCACACCGGTAAAAACCCTCAGGGCTGGGGCTATGCCGTTTTCGGTCAAGTGGTTGATGGCATAGATGTAGTCGAAGCCATTAAAGGCGTCGCTACTGGCAACAAGATGGGCCACCAGGATGTACCCAAAGACAATGTCGTGATCGAGCAAGCAGAAGTCGTTCAGTAAGCCCTTTTATGCTGCTGTTTATTTCTGATCTGCATTTGCAGGAAGAACGCCCCCGGTTAAACCGGGGGTTTTTCCTTTTTCTGAAGGAACAGGCCCCCCGCGCTGAAGCCTTGTATATCCTCGGTGACTTCTTTGATGTCTGGATCGGTGATGATGCCATGACGCCCTTTCATCACCAGGTCGCTGCTGCCTTGAAAGAACTGGCTACAAGCGGCACACAAGTGTATCTAATGCACGGCAATCGGGACTTTGCACTGGGAAAGGTTTTTTGCGAAGCAGCCGGGGCCACACTGCTCAGCGACCCTTGCGTGATCCAGCCCTATGACGAACCTTTGTTACTGATGCATGGCGATCTGTTATGTACCGATGATATTGCTTATCAGCGACTAAGACGTTTTTTTCGCAATCCCGTCGTCAATTTTATTTTGCGTAATACACCCTTAGGCTTTCGGCAGCAGCTGGCTAGTAAAACTCGTCAATCCAGCCAGGAAGCTACACGAAACAAGGACCAACAAATAACTGATGCCAATCCCGAAGCGATAGAGCGTTTTATGCAGCATTATACAGCACCTGCATTAATACACGGCCATACCCACCGCCCAGGCATTCATCAACAAGCCCTGGGAAAACGCTATGTATTAGGTGACTGGAGTGATGCTCAAGGCTGGAAGCTGGAAGTAACCGCAAATTCCAAGAAGTTACTTTCATTTGATTTCTGAATGACTCTAGTGCACCAAAAGAGTGCTCTCTTGCCGCTTACCACCCCAAAAAAAGCCAAGTTCGCACCAAAATAAATCACAAAACAAACCTACCTAATTAAGAGCTAACTCAACCCACTGTTTTAAAGAGATTTTTATATCTGGTATAGCTTTTGCTATAGAAAAGCTATAGCGACAATAATCTAATAAAAATGACCAGGTTACTTCCATCTCACTAAAACCGGAGCAGATGAGCAATGACAGTCTTGCAAAGCCATCATATGAATCTTTCCAGTGCAGAAAAACGCTGGTTACCTTTTTTAGGTAGCAACAGCAAATTTAAACTGGGCTGGAGCTGCTTTCTTAATCGTGAACTCTACCCAGTTATGGAGCAGGTTTTTGAAGGCATAGCGGACACCCGGGTTAAACTACTTTTTAACTGGACAGAAACCCATTGGGCACATCTGGCTGAAATAGCTACAGAGTTAGAGCTAGAGGACAGCAGCAGGCTAAAGCAGCAATTGCTCGATAAAAAGAAACAGCTAAAAGATTTATCTGAACTCTTTATAGTCAACCCCGATGGCGAGCTGCTGGAATCAACTCATAGTCAACGTATTGGCAGTCATCATCAAGGGCCAACACTGGGCGGCGCTCTTAACAAAGGGTTGAAAGAGCCTTTTTTACATGGGCCCTACGCAGACCCAGTAACAGAAGAGCTTGGGCCTTCCAGCTCCAGTTTTCATGATGCTATGACACTAATGTTCTACCAACCCATTAAGCGTGGTGGGAAAACTCAGGGCTGCTTAGTTGCACGTGTACCCAATGATGTCTTAGGAGATCTGATTCAACGTGAAGCTGGACATGTTTTTCCTGAATCGGGTGATAACTACATCTTCATGGTCAAATCACATTTTGACCAAGCCATCCAGCCAGGAACAGCACTCTCGCGCTCACGCTTTGAAGACAGTACCTTCTCGCATGGTGAAAATCTCAAAGAAGGTATTCACACCCAGTGGGGCACTGTAGGCGTTCAAAAGCACACAGAACTAGAATTACGCTTTACTGATCCTGCTACTGGCAACCTCCATCCAGGCGTGAGAGAAACCATTGCAAACGGTAGCAACCTGTTTATCA
>SKIX01000021.1 GCA_007116195.1 Marinospirillum sp.
GCAATAATCAAGTCAGGAAAATGCTCGCGCCGAATATTATTGATATTAACCGACTCATTGTAGAACTCACGCCGATCAGAAACCGTATCCTGCAAAGTGGAAATGCGAGCCAGTAGCCGCTGAAAGCTGTCATTAGCTTTCAAGTCAGGGTAGGCTTCCGCTCTCGCCAAAAGGTTAGTCAAAGCACCACCTAGCATGCCCTCCACGCTAGAAACACCCTCAACATCTCCCTTTTGACGGCACTGGTCGCCCTGTTCGCGCAAGCGGGTTACGCGATCCAAAGCCTCGGTTTCGTAACTCATATATTGGCGACAGGTATCTACCAGCTTGGGCAATTCTTCGTTGCGCTGGCGCAAGATGACATCAATGTTCGACCAGGACTCCTTGACATTATGCTTGAGTGTAACAAAGCGGTTATAGACGCCCACTACCCAAAACACCATAAACAAGCCCAGTAAAGCCACAATAATTGTAAAAAGATCCATATAGCGGTCGCCTCATCTTGTCAGGGTGAAATTACCCAGTCACAGTTGTATTCAATACCACCAAACCGACCAATAGCAGCACAGGTAGACCACTCGCTACCAGCCAAAAAGCAGCATGGCGCCGATGGTAACGGATCAACTCTGAAAGATCACGGTCAGCCAACAAAAGCGGGTAGGGTGCCAGGTTGGCTTGCGGCCCTTCTGGCGAAGTCAGTAAATGTACCTGAGCTTCGTCAGGCCAGCGTTGCATCTCAGCTTGCCATTGACGACCGGCTTCATCGCTAACACCTTGAGCCTGCTGCAAAGCAGCTACAAGCCAGGCTGCTCCACCTGCTTCTTCATGCCCAGCCAAGGGCATCGTAAAAGGGTTGTGAGTTACTGGCACAGTTTGTAGCATCCCTGTTGCAAATAAGGGGCGATCTGCAGGCAAGTAGGTTTCATGCAACTCCCAAATACCCCTCTCTGCCGAACTCAACTGAACTAGGCGCTGTTGTTGATCAGCCGGAAAAAAATGCAAATAGGGCGCCAGGTCATCTTGATGACGCAGCGTTTTTTGGCTTGTTTGCCCCTTGATTTCAGCCATACGCTGCAAGACATAACCCTTGCCACTGGCATCGGCCAAGGGTAGAAAAAAATCAGCCGAACGCGCCTCAGCCTGAGTCAACCACTTGTTTTTGCCTTGAGTAAGACGCAGAGTTAAAACCCAGTAGTGGCAAGGCACTTCACTTAAAGGAGCCTGGGGCGGGGGTTCGCCTGGGTCGAGTGCCAAGCGCCCACGCAGCTGCACATAACCCTGAGCGGCGGAGCCAACTCCTGCTACCGGCGTGTCTTCCAACTGTACTGCTCTGCGAAACTCCTGCAAGGCAACACGCAAAAAAGCATAGAAAAAAACCAAAAAAATGAGCGCTACTAAAGCCCAATAAAGCGTAGCAAAGAGAGTAAACCCAACCACCAGCAGCACGGCCAACAAGAATACAAATCGATTCAGCAATCGCAGAGTATGAGGTAAAGCCAGGTTAAGGTGCATGGTTTTCAGCTGCCCATTTTTGGTTTACAGTTTAAACATTCTAGGCATATACGCCTATCACTGCCAACCTAGCAACCCTATCGGTGGCCCACCATGCCCAGGCATATCTGGATTTACCTGCCAATCGTACTGCTTATTGCTGCCATGTTTGCAGTGACTGCGGTGGATGAACTCATTGAGTTTCACCAATTCCGTAGTTTAAACAAAGCCATAACGACAGAGGCTAGCGAGGTAACTCCGGGTTATATTCAGGGGGTTGTGCGTGAGCGGCGCACGAGGCGCGGTAGTAGCTATCGCTATTACGCTTATGTTGATTATGCTACCCCAGAAGTCAGATCAACACTCAAGGCCCGGATTAGCGAAGAGCAATACGAAAGCTTCTACAACAGAAAACAGGTTCGTGTGATTTATCACCCTGAGAATCACCGTATTGCCATCATGGAAGGTGCCCGCGAGGCTACCCGCTGGGAAAAAAGGCTGCTCATTCTTTTCTTAACTGCTGGCGGTGTAATTTGCGTTCACTTAATCCTTGGGTGGTTGCTCGCGCCTAAAAGACATCACCAATATAATTTTTCCGCGAGGTCTGACACATGACGGCCAGTTTCTGGGGCTCCCTAGCCTATTGGACACTCCTGGTTAGCCTCCTAGTGATTTTTATTACTCTTTTAACCTTTATTAAAGATAGCTGGAAAAGGCTCAAAATCATTCGTCGCCCAGCAACCAGCCTCCACGACCCCAAGCAGCCTTTTTGTGCTCGGGTAGAAGTTAAGCTGGAAGGCCAAGCCCTAACCTCACCCTTATTAAAAAAATCTTGTTTGTACTTTTCCAGCCAGATAACCAAACACTACTCTCGCCAAATAAGTAAAAACTATTATGAGGACAGCCAGCAGGCAAACTTTCAGATGCGCTGTGGCAGTTTTACGTTTTTGCCGCCCGAGCCTGAAGAAAACCCGACCTATTTACAGCCTAAATATCAGTTCAACAAGAAGTTTCTTAGCGGCAGCTTACCTGCACCACTAGAAGCTAATCTGCGTCAACTTGAGTTGAAGGAAAACTTCTGGAAAGGTTTAAGAAAAACATCCATCGACTTTGATGAGGAGCTGATACCAGTCGAAACCCATCTCTGGGTTTTTGGCCGTCTGCAAGACGAAGACACGAACAAGCCGCTGCGTCTAACCAAGATAAAAGAGGGCATACCTCCAATCGTTGGCCAGTCCCACAAGCAACTAAAACAGCATAGCTTTTACGAACTAGTCAGCTATTCCAGCGCAACCCTGGGAGTTGCTATCTTCAGCCTGGTAGCGGCCTATGTTCTGTATTGAGGGCTAAACGTGATTCACCTTCAGTCAATCGCCAAACGGCGAACAAAGTGCAAGTCTTCAGCTGGCTTGCCAGAGGCATAGGTGACTCTCAAGTTAAAGCGCATCGCTGTATCATGGCTATAACGAAAGGTGCTAATGGTAGAATAACCCTCGCCTTGGCCTACCTGCACCTCACGAAAACTCAGTGGACTCGTTTGCCCCGCCAGATTACCGGCCTGACCAGAAACCCGCGGCTGACTCACTGGCTGCAACTGTCCGGTTTCATCCTTTTTCATTACCGTAATGCGGAGCAGCCCCAGCCCTTGGCTACGCGTCACACTATAGGCCTGAGCAATCTGGGGATCTAGAAAAGCCGTCGGCACCACATCATAGAAAA
>SKIX01000209.1 GCA_007116195.1 Marinospirillum sp.
AGGTCAGGTAACCCTGCTCTTTACCGCGGGCGATCAATTCTTTCAGTCGAGATTGCTGCTGCGCGTTCCCGGACATAGAACCCCTATCTCAGCTATGCAAGAAACGTGGATGAGTTGACAGGCGTGTTAGCCTGCCGAGTGATAAGCGCGGAATTATAACACTTAAGGACTTACAAGTCCATTTAGTGAAGAGCAGGCGGCAAGGTTTGCATCAGCTGCATTAACTCTTGGTGCTCTTGGTCACTTAATTCACGCGTTTTTAGTGCTTCTAACAACTGGCTATAACGCTGTTCATTGTTCATTTCACCTGATCGAGCGAGTAATCGCTGGCATAAGGCGATTATTTCCTGTTCAGCAACGGGCTTCTCAAACTCTAAAGCCGATTGCAGCTGCTGCAGGATGACTTCTCCTTCCTGAGTACCTGTCCAGTAAGATAGCAGGGTTTGCGCACTAGTGCCGACTTTTTGACTACGCAGAGACTGCAAAACCTTAACCAGCACCGGCACTAAGGGATCTGACTCAAGTGAAAAGTCCAGCTCTTGCGGAACCTGGTGCACCAAATCAGGGTAACGACAAAGCAAACGGAAGAGCTTCTCGATCGCAGAAGTCGCTTCCTGCTGCCTGCTGTTACTTGGCCTAACGGCCTGACCAGGAGTGGCTAGGGGTGGCCTTGAAGTCAAAGACGGATTGGTTTCAGGTGCCAGGTTAACTTCATCTAATCCCGTTAATTGGGTGAGCGCTTTTGTCATCCTCGCCTTAAATAAACCAGGCGGCAGGGCTTGCAAGGGTGCTCTTGCTCTTTCTGCTAATTGGGTTTGGCCGTCCAGCTGCTGTAAATCCAGGCCAGCGCGCAACTGCTGCATCAAATACTCACCAACAGGTAAAGCTGAATTGATTCGCTGCTCAAACAAGCCTGCACCCTCTTTGCGAACCAGAGTGTCTGGATCTTCTCCTTGAGGCAAAAAAAGAAAGCGCGCGTGACGACCGTCAACCAACAAAGGTAACAGCTGATCTAAAGCTCTTGCAGCTGCTTGACTGCCAGCACGATCACCGTCAAAACAAAACACCACTTCGTTCACGAGGCGAAAAATTCGCTGTAAATGCTCGCGAGTCGTGGCTGTACCTAAAGTCGCCACACTCCCCTGAACTCCCTGCTGGGTTAAAGCCACTACATCCATATAACCCTCAACCACTAGCAGCCTTTGCAACTGCCCACCTGCCTTGCGCGCCTCATAAAGCCCGTAAAGCTCTTGGCCTTTATGAAACAAAGGGGTTTCTGGTGAATTCAGGTATTTGGGCTGACCTGCATCTAATACACGCCCACCAAAACCCAAAACCTCGCCTTTAGCGTTGCGGATAGGAAAGATGACTCGGTTACGAAAACGGTCATAAGAGCGGCCCGAGTCTTCTTTTTGCGCCAGCAAGCCCAGCTCTAACTGTTGCTGCTCGCTAACTCCGGCCTCTTGCAGGTGCTTCTTTAACGCATCCCACTTCTCAGGCGCAACGCCTAAAGCAAATTGCTGTAAGGTTGCTTCATTTAAGCCCCGCTGCTCCTTCAAATAGCTTAAGCCTGCCAAGCCTTCAGGCTGAGCTAGCTGAGCCTGAAAAAACTCACAAGCTTTTTGCATCGCGGCAAGCTGAGTAACCCGCTGGGCCTTTCGGCGGCGCTCTTCCTCCTGCTGTACTGAGCTAATTACCCCCTCCTCTCGTGGCACCTCTACACCCTGCAGCCGAGCCAGGGCTTCAACCGCCTCAACAAACTCCAGGCGGTCATGCTCCATCAAGAAGGTTAAAGCGTTGCCTGAAGCATGGCAGCCAAAACAGTAATAAAACTGCTTATCAGGACTGACACTAAAAGAAGGTGATTTTTCGTTATGGAAGGGGCATAAACCTAAGTAGTCTCTACCTTTTTTCTTAAGTGCAACACTCTGTCCGATCACTTCAACAAGATCGCTGCGCGCAACCAAATCGTCAATAAAGTGGCGGGGAATACGACCAGCCATTTTGCCTCCTACAAACGAAAAAGCGGACCTTGAAAAATTCAAGATCCGCTTTAGGCGTTGCCTTGCGTCAAGACAACCTCAACACACCTGCATCGCAGGGCGTCTGCTTAATACAGACGCTCGAAACGACGCTGTTCGCGCTGAAGTTTTTTCTGATGACGTTTGACAGCAGCAGCTTTTTTGCGCTTGCGCTCAGCCGTGGGCTTTTCATAAAACTCGCGACGACGCACATCAGCCAGTACACCGGCTTTTTCGCAAGAACGCTTGAAGCGGCGCAGTGCTACATCAAACGGCTCATTGTCTTTGACTTTAACAGCAGGCATTAAATCACCGTCCTTAAAAGGTAGGATTGAAGTTTTTCAGTTTTTGCTGCTAACAGGGTTGACAGCAAGCGCAATAGTTTATCCCTAGATAGCCAGGAGTGCAAATACTAAGGAGCTTCCTTTATACTGGCGGCCATCAGATGACTCGATGCTCGCTTTTGCAAGGCAGCCTGCTTTTCACTTGGTTCGACCTTCCCGGTCTCAACCAGTGCGCTTCGCTGTCCCTGCTACGCTTTGCGCAGGCAACCTTGCCGCGAGCCGGTACTCTACTTCGACAACCTCTACTGCTGCGGAATAACTTAATGCTGGTTCTGGGAATTGAAAGCTCCTGTGATGAAACAGGCGTTGCCCTCTATTCAACGCAAGAAGGCTTGCTGGCCGATGCGCTGTTTAGTCAGGTCGAGCTACATGAAGTCTATGGCGGTGTAGTGCCGGAACTGGCTTCACGCGACCATCTGCGCCGCTTAACCCCCCTGGTGCGCCAGGTGATGAAGCAAGCTGACAAGCAGTTGACGGATCTGGATGCCGTGGCCTACACGGCAGGTCCAGGGCTGATTGGTGCCTTGCTGACCGGCGCCAGTCTGGCTCGCTCTCTTGCTTTTGCGCTGGAAATTCCGGCTCTGGGTGTGCATCACATGGAAGGCCATCTGCTGGCTCCCTTGCTGGAAGAGCGCCCGCCTGAATTTCCTTTTGTCGCTCTACTGGTTTCTGGCGGTCACACTCAGCTGATACAAGTCGAAGGCATAGGTCGTTACCAAATGCTGGGCGAATCTCTGGATGATGCCGCGGGTGAAGCTTTTGACAAGACGGCCAAGCTGCTTGATCTGGGCTACCCCGGCGGGCCACGCCTGGCGAAACTCGCTGAACAGGGGCAGGCTGG
>SKIX01000090.1 GCA_007116195.1 Marinospirillum sp.
AAGCAATATTCAACTCATCCAGCACCACCAGATCCACCGTTGGGTCTTCCAGAAAGGCTTTGACCTGCGCCCATCCCCTGGCAGCGGTGGCCTTATCCTGCTCCAAGTTCTGGGTTTCCCAGGTGTAACCCTGCCCCATCACATGGTAGCTGACCTCCGGAAAACGCCGGAAAAAGGCCTCTTCACCGGTGCTGAAACTGCCTTTGATAAACTGCACGATGCCGACCTTCATACCATGCCCCAGTGCCCGAGCTGCCATACCAAAAGCAGCAGTACTCTTGCCTTTGCCATTACCGGTGTGGACTACGACGACACCTTTTTCTTGCTGAGCACGAGCGATACCCTGATCCACAACTTCTTTATAGCGTTGCATGCGCACTTGGTGTTTTTTGCTACTTGGGCCGGTCATTTTAAACTCCACAAAAGCGCAGACTTTAACGCTTTCCTTGACAGGCTGCCAGGTTTGACGACAATAGCCACCACTTTTCAGGTGCTTGAAACTGCCAGCAATTTTGAGTTAAACGGGAAGCAGGTTCATTTTATTAACTAATTTGAAAGAAGCCTGCGCTGCCCCCGCAACGGTAGGATGGTGTCGCTCTGTTTAAGCCACTGTATTTTTTCAATATGGGAAGGCGGAGCTAGTCGGTGATCTACATCACCCCCATCAAGCCCGGAGACCGGCCTGAAAAGGTTATGCCTGCCTAAAGCAGGCTTCCTGGTGATGCGGAGGGCTTCACCTGGCCAAGTACTTAAACCAGCCATGCTCTAGCTGGGCTTAGCCATGTCCTCCCTCATCGCTCGACTTATGCGATTGAGGAACTACAGCAAGTGAACAAGCAACACGCAACAACCCGTTTTTTACTCACCCCTTTGGCCATCAGCCTAGGCTTTTCCAGTCTGGCCCTGGCCACGGAAAACCCGACCTCAGAACTCGACCCCCTGGTGGTCACTGCCCAGCGCATATCTCAACCTTTAAGCCAAACCCTGGCGGCCACCACCATAATCACCCGTGCCGACATAGATCGCTTGCAGCCCGCCAGTCTGGCCGACCTGCTGCAAGGGCAGGCTGGGGTGGAAATGGGTAGAACAGGTGGAACCCGATCTAATACCAGCATTTTTATGCGCGGCAGCAACTCTAGTCACACGCTGATTTTACTGGACGGGCAGAAGGTTAATGACCCCACAACAGGTGGTGCAAGCCTGCAGTTTATTCCTGTTTCTCAAATCGAACGCATTGAAATCGTGCGCGGCCCTCAATCCAGCGCCTGGGGTGCTGATGCGCTGGGTGGTGTGATCAATATCATCACCCGCAAAGAACATGACCGCCCCTATGCTGGTCATATCCGTGAGCGCTTGGGACGTTACAAAACCTATGCTCTTGATGGCGACCTCCGTCTAGGCAACGAAGAAACACGTTTAAACCTGGGGCTGCATCTGGAACGCAGTGAAGGCTTTAATGCCACCACTGCGGATACCAGTGGTGAAAAAGATGGCTACGAGCACTACAGCATCAGCTTAGGTCTTGAGCAGGATCTGGGTGAGCAACACCAGCTGGGCTTTAAAATACTGCATCATAGGGGTGAAAATGAGTATGACAACTGCACCCCAAAAGACTCCCCTTTTTACTTTCCAGGAGTAAACGAAGGTTGCTCTGACTATCTTCAAGAGTTTGAAGTTACCAGCCTACAAGCCAACTGGATTGCTAACCTAAATCAAAACTGGCAAATGCAAGTAAATCTGGGTCGCACTGAAGAGCAAAGAGACGAATTTTTCCAGGGTGAAGATAATGGGCAAATTCACACCCGCCGAGACAGCTTAAATTTAGAGCACCGCTTTAACTACCAAAACTACTCAGCTGCTCTTGGCGTTGATGTCAGCCGAGAAAAGCTTCTGGAGTCCGAAGGTTTTGATCAGACTCAAAGAGATCAATATGGTGTATTTGCCCAAGGCAACTTCCAGTTTATTGAGCAGTTGACTCTATCTCTTGGCGGCCGTTATGACGATGATGAATTTTTTGGCAGCCATTCGACTGCAAACACAGCTCTGGCATGGCAGTTAACACCCAACTATCAACTAGGTAGTGGTTTAGCGTCTGGTTATCGCGCACCCAACCTACAAGACCTCTATAAACCAGCTTGGGGCGGCAACCCAGACCTTGAACCAGAAGAGTCAATTAACTATGAAATTTGGTTCGCCTACAACAACCAACAGGGTAGCCGCTTTCGCGCAACCTTGTTTCAGAACACGGTTGACAACCTAATCGTTTCTGACGATGCCTGGACTTTACAAAACCTTGATGAAGCACGTATTCGCGGGCTTGAAATTGAGGCTCAGCACCGCATAGAAAACTGGCGCTTTGGCCTAGCCTTCACGTTGCAAGATCCTGAAGACCGTGACAGCGGAGACCAACTCTTGCGCCGTGCTAAACACCATGGACAACTAGATATTGATTACGCGGATGAGAACTGGGGTCTGGGTGCCAGTGTGCAAGGCCAGGGTGAACGCCCTGACTGGGATAAAGACCTCCCCGGCTACGCTGTCGTCAACCTGCGCGGTCACTATGCCTTCAACCGGCACTGGCGGGTGGATGGCAAGATCGATAATGTCCTCGACAAGGATTATGAACAGCTCTCCGGCTATAACACAGCAGGCATCTACCCAGAAGTCAGTTTAAGGTTTGATTTTTAAAGATGCCTTCTCGTTGGCTAAAAAACCTGCTGCTCGGACTCCAGCTCTTCTGCGCGAGTCTTTCAGCAGCAGGTATAGAAGTCACGGATGCTGCAGGACGCAGCATCCACCTGGAACAACCGGCTGAACGCATTATCAGTCTGGCTCCTCACCTGACTGAAAACCTGTTTGCCATCGGTGCCGGGGAGCAGCTGGTGGGTGCCGTTGCCTTCAGTGATTACCCAGAAGCAGCCTTAAAAATCCCCGGTGTCGGCCAGTACAATCAGTTTGATGCCGAGGCCATCCTGGCCCTGCAGCCGGATTTGATTCTGGCCTGGCATTCGGGCAATCCGCGTGCTCAGGTGCAACGTCTGAAGCGCCTTGGGCTGACGGTTTTTTACAGTGAAGCTCGCACTTTTGCTGATATTGCCGAGGAGCTGAAGACCCTTGGCCGGTTGACGGGCCGGGTTTCTGAGGCTGCTGCGGCAGCCGCGAAAATAGATAACGGTATAAATGAGCTACAACAGTCT
>SKIX01000248.1 GCA_007116195.1 Marinospirillum sp.
AGCGCGTCCCACTGCTGCCAAAATTCTTCCCCAGTTAGCATCACTGGCATAGAGCGCCGTTTTGACCAGCGGCGAGTGGGCTACGGTATAGGCTGCGCTTAACGCTTCTTCACTGCTTGCAGCCTCCTCTACACTAACGCGGACAAACTTGGTTGCCCCTTCACCATCTCTAACAATCGCTAAGGCAAGCTCTTGCATAACCTGTTTAAGTAACTGAGTAAACTCAGCTAGTTCTGCCGAATTGGCTTCTGTTATTTCAGGCCCTTGGTGAGTGGCAAGCAATAAACAGCTATCATTAGTCGAGGTATCACCATCAATGGTAATACGGTTAAAACTTTGGTCACAGGTTTCTTGTAAAAGCCGCTTGAGAAGTTCAGGTGCAATAGCTGCGTTGGTTGCAACAAAGCCAAGCATAGTCGCCATATTGGGCTTAATCATACCGGCCCCTTTAGCGATGCCGCTAATAACAACCTCTTGACCACTAAGTTGGCAACGCGCTGTCGCTCCTTTTGGCAGAGTATCTGTTGTCATGATTCCTGAAGCCGCTTCAGCCCAACCTTGGCTATCTAAAGCCTCTACAGCTGCTGGTAGACCTGCCAGGAGACGATCCATTGGCAAGGGTTCGCCAATCACACCGGTAGAAAAAGGCAGTATCTGTTCAGGCTCAACAGCGACCAGCTTAGCCAGCTGGGCACAGGTTGCCTGAGCATCAGCAAAACCAGAAGGGCCTGTACCGGCATTGGCATTGCCGGTATTAATAACGAGGTAGCGTGGCGTTTGCTGCTGTAAATGCTGGCGTGCTAGCTGCACAGGAGCGGCGCAAAAAGCATTCAAAGTAAAGACACCTGCAACCGAACTGCCCTCTGCAATTTCAATAATCACCAAGTCTTTGCGACCTGGCTTTTTAATACCAGCACTGGCTGTACCGAGTCGAATACCGGGAACAGCATTAAATTCTGGTAATTTAATTTCACCAACAGCCATGATCGCCACCTCTTAGCTTAATTTTCCATGACACTGCTTATATTTTTTGCCCGAACCACAGGGGCAGGGTTCATTACGACCTACTTTGGGGTAGTCGCGTTTGAACGGCTGGTTCGCTTCTGATGCAGGCTGCTCATCCATACTGGCAGCCGAATCAGGCGTTTGATGACGAGCCTGTTGGCGCTGCAAAAGCCGCTCAGCTTCTTCCCGGCGTTGTTGTTCTAACTCTTCCACTTCCTCAGGTGTTCTAATTTTGACATGGCTCAGAATGCGAACCACATCTCGACGGACATTAGCTAAGAAGTGCTCAAAGAGTGCGAAGGCTTCTTTTTTATACTCCTGCTTGGGGTTCTTCTGTGCATAGCCACGCAGATGAATACCCTGACGCAGTTGGTCCATACTTTGAAGGTGCTCTTTCCAGCGAGTATCCAAAACCTGCAGCATAACCTGTTGCTCGAAACGCTGAATCAGATCACCACCGGCCTGCTCAACTTTTGTTTTATAAGCCTCTTCTAGCGCCTGATGAATTTTATCCCTTAAGCTCTCTTCATGCAGACTCTTATCTTCATCTAACCAGTTTTGTATGGGCAACGCTAAGTTAAATTCAGTTTCTAAATGCTTTTCCAGCTCAGTAATGCGCCATTGCTCTGGCATAGATTGCGGTGGTATAAACTGTGAAATGGCCTCTGCAAGAACATCGGAACGCATCTCTGCCACTTCTTCAGCGATATCCTGAGCTTCTAGAATTTCGCGACGCTGACTATAGACGACCTTACGCTGATCATTATTGACGTCATCATACTCTAATAGCTGTTTGCGAATATCAAAGTTGCGCCCTTCAACTTTACGCTGCGCTTTTTCGACCGCATTAGTTACCATTTTATGCTCAATGGCTTCGCCTTCCTGCATACCCAGCATAGACATCATTTTCTTAACGCGATCAGAAGCAAAAATACGCATCAAGCTATCTTCCAAAGACAGGAAGAAACGTGTGCTGCCGGGGTCACCCTGACGCCCTGCACGACCACGCAGCTGATTATCAATACGCCTGGACTCATGACGCTCAGTGCCAATTACATGCAAACCACCAGCTTCAAGCACCTGCTGATGACGTGCCTCCCATTCAGCTTTGAGTTGATTAATTTTCTCTTCAGAGGGGTTCTCTAACTTGGCAGCTTCATTTTCCCAATTACCCCCTAACACTATATCCGTGCCCCGACCGGCCATATTAGTTGCCAGGGTTACGGAACCCGGACGGCCAGCTTGAGCAATAATGTCTGCTTCACTCTCGTGCTGCTTGGCATTAAGCACCTTATGCTTAATGCCTGTTTTTTTCAGCAAACCACTGACATATTCTGAGGTTTCAATAGAGGCTGTGCCTATTAAAACAGGCTGACCTTTTTCAATGCTAAACTGGGTATCCTTGATTATGGCTGCAAACTTTTCTTCTGCCGTCATATAGACCAGATCATTATGGTCTAGGCGCTGTACCGGTCGATTAGGTGGAATAACCACCACATCCAGCCCATAAATATGATTAAACTCATAGGCTTCAGTATCTGCCGTACCTGTCATACCTGACAGCTTTTCATAAATGCGAAAGTAGTTTTGAAAGGTAGTCGAAGCCAGCGTTTGACTTTCTGCTTGAATTTTCAAACCCTCTTTCGCTTCTATCGCTTGATGAAGCCCTTCACCCCAACGGCGACCGGGCATAGTCCGCCCAGTGTGCTCATCAACGATGACAACCTGGTTATCAGCAATGATATAATCGACATCTTTATGAAACATATGATGCGCACGCAGGCCAGAATGCACATGGTGCAACATATTTAAATTGCCAGCAGAATAGAGGCTATCCCCTTCTTGCAATAGGCCCTCTTTGCTCAGTAACTGTTCAACGAGCTGATGACCTTGTTCGGTCAACTCAATACTGCGCTGCTTTTCATCTACCAGAAAATCACCTTCTTCTGTTTCTTCATTCCAAGGCTGCAAATGAGGAATTAACCGGTTCACGGTTTTGTAGAGAGCAGAACTATCCTCTGCCGCACCTGAAATAATTAAAGGTGTACGTGCCTCATCAATTAAGATGGAGTCGACCTCATCGACCACAGCAAAAAAGTGTCCCCGTTGCACGCGATCCTTTAGTGAAAAGGCCATATTATCGCGCAAATAATCAAAGCCAAATTCATTATTAGTACCGTAGGTAA
>SKIX01000194.1 GCA_007116195.1 Marinospirillum sp.
CATTTGGTGAGCTGGATGACGCTGCTGCAGCTGAAGACTTTACGGCCGCAGCAGAGGTAGATGCAGCGGCTAGTGAACAGGCACAACTGGAAAGTTCAGAGCCAGCACCCGAAATAGAGCCCGCAGAGGATGCAGAGCCTAAAGAAAAGGTTTGGGCGCCTGAGTCGGTTCATGAAGAGCGCTACCTGGACGATCCAGAAGCTATGCTGGAAAAAGCCTGGCTGGATGACTTTCATGAGTCAGAAGCAAGTGACGGTGCAGAAGATAAACCAGCTGAGGTGCCCCGCTCATCAACAGAGCTAGATGCAGCCTTCGACGAGTTATGGCCCATCGACAAACAAGACTCAGAGCAAAGTAAAGATGGTTAATCTAAGCCTTGCCGAAAGGTTGAAAAGCTATCAGCAGCAGCTGCAGGTTGATGAGCCTCTAGTTGAAGGGCGTTTGGTGCGTTTGGTTGGGCTTACCCTGGAAGCGGTAGGCTGTAATCTGCCTGTTGGTTCTTATTGCTACATAGAAACAACCACCCCTGAGCCTGTAGAGGCTGAAGTTGTAGGCTTTTCGGGTGATCGCATTTTTTTGATGCCTTTGAAAAACGCAGAGGGTTTAAAGCCGGGTGCCCGAGTTACACCGAACAAAAGAGCACTCCAGGTACCTGTTGGTTTCTCTCTGTTAGGGCGTGTCCTTGACGGTTATGGGCGCCCCCTAGATGGACGTGGGCCTTTGGCTACAGATGGCGAAGCCAGCCTTAATGGTCGTGTTATCAACCCCTTGGAGCGTCATCCGATAGACACGCCGCTGGATGTCGGTGTGGGTGCCATCAACTCCATGTTAACCGTTGGTCAAGGGCAGCGCTTAGGGCTTTTTGCGGGTAGTGGTGTGGGTAAGTCGGTGCTTTTGGGTATGATGACTCGCTTCACCAAGGCTGACATTACCGTGGTGGGTTTGGTTGGTGAACGGGGCCGAGAGGTTAAAGAGTTTATTGAAAACATTCTTGGCCCTGAAGGTATGGCACGCTCAGTTGTAGTTGCTTCACCAGCAGATGATGCCCCTTTGATGCGGCTGCGAGCAGCACAAATCACGCACAGTATTGCTGAGTATTATCGTGATAAAGGAAAAAATGTTCTTCTATTGATGGATTCCTTAACTCGCTATGCTCAGGCACAAAGGGAAATTTCTTTGGCTGTCGGTGAGCCGCCAGCAACCAAAGGCTACCCGCCTTCAGTTTTTGCGCGTATTCCACAGTTGGTTGAGCGCACAGGTAATGCGGCTCAAGGGAAGGGGTCGATCACTGCATTTTACACTGTTTTGACTGAAGGGGATGATCAGCAGGATCCGATAGCCGATGCTGCCAGAGCTATTTTGGATGGCCATGTCGTTCTATCCAGAAAGCTGGCTGAAGAGGGCCATTACCCTGCTATAGATATAGAAGCTTCAATAAGTCGTGCAATGCCGCAAATAGTCACGCCTGAGCACTTGGCTCGTGTATACCGGTTTAAACAGCTAATGGCTCGTTATGAGCAGAATAAGGATTTAATCAATGTGGGTGCCTATACTCGGGGTAGTGACCCAGAGATAGATCTGGCGATTGCGATGATGCCGACAATGAAAGAGTTTTTACAGCAGCCGCTTAACCAGCAACAAGATCTATTAACCAGTACCCAGCGTTTAGAGCTTCTGGCAAAAGCAATGAATGCAGGCCGTCAGCAGCAATAAGTATAGGTTAGCAAGGTATGTCGCGTGAGCAGCGTTTACAACCGGTATTGAAACTAGCCCAGGGTAAGGCTGATGAGGCAAGTCGAGCTTTAGGCTATCTTAATCAAAAAATTGATCAAGAAGCAGAAACTAAAAGTCAGTTGAAAGCTTATGAGCAAGAGTACTTGCAGTTAATGCGTGGCGGGGATCAACCTGGCCGTAGGATGGATATTCAAGCGGTATTGCGCTACCAATCGTTTATTCAGCGTTTAGAGCAGGCACAAATTCAGCAAGATGAGCAAATTGAGCTGCTACAACGCCAAAAAGACCAGGTTACCCAGCATTGGGTCAAAACACGGGCTAAGGTAAAAGGCTTGGAAAGTATTATTGAAGCGGCTCGGCAGGAGGAGCGTCAGCTGATTGAGCAGCGAGAACAAAAGCTAGCGGATGAGTTTACCAGTAACCGTTTTGCACACCGAACTTAACTTATGGCACGCTTTCTGCTTGTAACTATAAAAGCCTTCTAAAAATCTAACTGTTTGGCCTACATTTAATGAGAGCCTAGTCCATGAACCTGATAGCCTCCTTGAAAGTTCCTTCTGATGTATCTTCAAAGCCAAAGGCTAATGCCTTGGTTCAGATAAACAAAGGCCATGAGCTGGGTTTCTCTAGTCACTATCAAAATAGTTTGCCGCGTCAAAATCAAAACCTGCAGGTGAGCCGTGTCGATCAAGGCAATCATAAAGCGGTAGAAAAAAAACAAGGGCAAACTCCTCAGGCAGGCTCAGCGTCAACTAACGGTAAAAGTTTGCCGCTTTCCGGCGAAACCTTGCCACCTTGGCTAAAAAACAACATAAGTGACGAGGATTTGCAGAAGTTGCAGCTTTTGCTGAGTGACCAGGATGCGTCTTGGTACGAGCAGCTGTCAGGTGAGCAGCAAAGGCAGATGGAAGATTTAGCGCAGTATTTAGGTCTTAGCTGGCGTCAATTGATTGATAAGCTACAGCAAGCAATGGCTGATTTGAATTTAAATGCTCAGCAATTAAGATCGCCTGGATTAAAGGAACGTGCAGGTTTGGATGCTAAAGCAACGGCTGCATTGCATGATTTGTTTACAGCAATGCAGAAAAAAGCAGAGGCTAAAGAAATACAGTTTAATCAGCTGGTTTCGCGTTTAGGGCAGGGTGATCTAGCAGTTCTTGGTCAGCAAAAAAACATGGGTGAGTCTGTGCAGCAGCTAATGCAGTCAGCAAACCAAGGTCTGGGCTCGTCCTTAACTGCTCAATCAATCGCTCCTGGTTTATCTGCTTCAACGCCGACCCTGCTTTCCCAAGCTATAGCACAAACCAATGCAGAAGCTCTCGCTAGTCGTATTTCGATGATGCAAGGGCGAGGCCTGCAAATTGCTGAGATGCGCCTGGATCCTCCTGAGCTAGGTAAGCTGAGAATACAAATCCGTATGCAGGGTGACCAAGCTACTGTAG
>SKIX01000069.1 GCA_007116195.1 Marinospirillum sp.
ACAGAACAGATTATCGATTTTCACGCGTATGCCAGATACGGATTATTGTAATTTTGCTTTGCGTGATTTGGTAACGTATTTCATATTGCCCAACAAGAAGCCGCCTAATTTCTTCAGGCTCAAAGTCAAATAGCTTTTCTCCAATACGTGGATTGCTAAGCAAGATTTCAGGCGCGCTTGTGAGATTTTGAACAACCTGAGCAGCAGCTTCAGGGTTCTTTTCGTGGAGAAAACTATGCAAACGGCCAATATCTCCTAAAGCTGCTGATGTCCACTCAATCATTTTTTACCTTGGGAAGTGGCAAAGGGTTATCAGTTGAAAGGCTTTGTGCCCACTCCTGTACGGCCTGGTGGGAAACAACCTGACCAGCTTTAGCAGAGGCAATGCCTTCCAGAGTCATTTGATAACGCTCTTCTTCCTGGTCAATCCATGCAGAAAGAGCTTGCTTCATAACCCAGCTACGCGGACGCTCTAGACGTTGAGCAATATGATCGACCTTCTCAGCAAGCGGTAAGGGTACGTGGGCAGTTAATACCCGAGTATTTGCTTGTGGCATGGTAACACCTCTCTTATTAATCACCTTTAATCTTAGTGATTATAAAAGATTAAGGCAAGGCTAGATGGAACTTTAATCATTCGGCTTTATGGCAGTGTGAGTTCAATGACTGCTTTAAGTGCCAAGTAGAATTTTTTGAGAATGGTAAAGCGTCCAAATTGTGTCCATAGAATAGGGTTCAAATGAGTTGCAATAGGGGCTTTAGTGTAATTAAGCCGTTGTTTTTGTTACGAGTGGGTATTAGTGGGGTGCTTGGTATAGGATTCAAAATCCGCCGCCCTAACGGGTGTGCCGGTTCGAGTCCGGCCTTCGGTACCTGCAAAATCAGTAACTTAGCTTCCTGTTTTATTGTTCAGTTCTTCCCTTCATTTTCCGAGTGTCCACATTCTACCCAAACCAGAGGATCACTGGTGAGCGTGATATGTTGGATATATACGAAGCTGAAAGCTTTAAGGAATAAGTTTTGACAGGAAAGTAAGGTTATCCTATCGTTCTGTATATACAGATGAGGAGCAGGGAATGAGTCTCGTAATTAGTGATGTGATCCGTAAAAAACTGGCATCCAAGCACGGTGTTACCGAGACTGAGGTTCGACAGTGCTTTGAGAACAGAGAAAACAAGACACTCGTTGAGCTTCGCACCCAGCACCTTACTGATCCACCCAGCCATTGGTTTGTAGCAGAAACGAATCGTGGCAGACTGCTGAAAATTGTCTTTGTCCCTGTAGATGGACGCTACTACTTAAAGACTGCATTTGAACCTTCAGATGAGGCAGTTAATTATTACTACAGAAGTCTGGGGCTAAGTTAGCTTCAGGAAAGCTGCTTACCTTAAAGGAGCAGGTCGCTATGCAATTTGATGAAAAAGAAATCGAGAAATGGGAAAAGGGTGAGCTGGGGTTGAGTCCAGAACATACCCGTATTTCAAGGGATGAAGAGGATCATGCTTTAGATGACGCCATGGGCATGCAGCCCATATCTATCCGTTTGCAGAAGAAACTGATTGCGGATTTAAAACGTGTGGCGGGCCACTATGATGTTGGTTACCAGCCCATGGTACGTGACCTGCTGAACCGTTTTGTTCAGGCCGAGTTGAAAATGATGCTGCAGGAAGAGCTGAAATCTCTGGAAGAGCAGGAACAGGAATCTCGTGCTGAAAGCACTGAGCCGGTTAATCAGTTTATGGACATGAAAAAGCAGGCTTAACACTACGCAAAGCCATGCCGCAGCTCGACAATTAAGAAGGAGGCTTTTTTGGTTTGTGGCCCCATGCACGTCAGCATGGATAGCAAACGTCCAAGCCTTTGATGAAAGTGCTTGGATGGGAGGGTGGCTAAGCGGATGTGTAAAGTGACACGTATTTTGAATCAGGTGAATAATGAAAAATGAACAGTTAATTGATGATTTACGCAAAACTCTTTTGCAAGCTGAGGTTTTGAGTGATGTCTTAAACGCCTTTTTTGATCTGGTTGAGCAACAGGATCTAGTGGAGCGCTCTAGTGTTGCTAAGGACAAGAAACTTAAACAAATTGTCGGTTTTATCGTCCGCACCATGTTGCAAGACGAAAAGGCACAGCCCAAGGTGTTGATCTCTCGTCTCAAGGGAACTGATTTTTACCACGGTGCCATTCAGGTTTCCGGTAAATTTGGCCAATTTTTGTACTTCAAGGATATTGATCATGGCTTAGTTGGGCTTGGCTCAATGGCAAGTCCGATGGTTCATACGGCGCGTTTTAGTCTGGCGGAAACCGATAAGCCGATAAGCGGAACGATTCCGACGCTTGGTCCTGAGCGTTATACCAAGCATTAGGGCGGATCTGATAAAGGCGATTTGCCGGTAGTGATTGATTTTTGGGCAAGCTGGTGCGGGCCCTGCCAGATGATGGCTCCCATTTTTGCCGAGGTGGCTGCGAAAATGAAAACTCAGATACGCTTTGTGAAGGTGAATACGGAGCAGAGCCAGCCGTTAGCTGCTCAGTATGGGATTCGCAGTATTCCGACCTTGGCAGTGTTTAAGGGTGGCAAGGAAATTGCCCGCCAAGCTGGTGCAATGCAAGCAGGGCCGCTAAGCAGCTGGTTACAGCAATGGGTATAAGTGTGTTTAGAAGTTGGGCTCGCAGAAAGTGGTTTGCGAGTCCAAAAACCTGGTTGTTTTAATCCAGCTGCTTGAAGTTCACCTGGGGTAGTTGCTCAAAACCCGGTTTGGCAAAGTAGTAGCCCTGCATATACTCCACGCCTTGCTGGCGGTAGAAATCTACTTCGGCACGCGTTTCTAAACCTTCTGCCAAAACAGTGATGCCAAGCTCTTTGCAGATACCAATCAGCCCTCTGGCAATGGCTTGTTTAGTTGGGTTGCTGTCAATATCGCGAACTAGCTGCATATCGATCTTCATAAGATCAGGTATGAAGCGTGACAGCAAATTTAAACCCGCATGGCCAGCACCGAAGTCATCTAAGGCGGTGATAAAGCCTTGTTGATTATAGTAGTCAAAGATACGGGTTAAATGGTCTGGGTCATGAACCTGCTCAGACTCAGTAATTTCGAACATAATACGTTCGGCTGGGAAGTTAACTTCCTTGGCCGCTTTGAGGGTGCTGCGTATGCAGTGGGCTGGCTCGTAAACAGCGTTAGGTAAAAAGTTAATGCTGAGAACTTTGTCTAGTTTTAGCTGTGCAGCTAGAGTAATGGCTTTAACTCGGCAGGCTTGATCGAAAGCATAACGATTACCCTCATTAACTTGAGAAAGCACTGACCAGGCTGACTCGCCCTGGGGGCCGCGAACAAGAGCTTCATAGCCCCAAACTTCTTGTTTGGCAAGGTTTACCAGCGGTTGAAATGCAAACGTGAAATCGAACCCAAGAGGCTCCGCACAGTGTTTACAGCCATCCTGTGGGAAAGAAGTTGCCATGCGTTGCCTCCGGGGTTTTCATTATTGTGTCGTTATTGAGGATAAAAGCAGAGCGGGTTAAGCGACCAGTTCTGCTTGCATTGCTGTTTTAACTTTTTTCATGGCATTTTTTTCTAATTGGCGGATACGCTCAGCCGAAACACCATAAATGTCTGCCAATTCATGCAAGGTCGCTTTTTCTTCATTCAACCAGCGCTTTTGCAGTATGTCTCTACTGCGCTCATCCAGCTGCTCTAAGGCTGCTTGCAGGCGGCTGCTAGCGTCAGCGTCAGTATCCCTAGCTTCTATCATAGAAGCTGGGTTGTAACGCTGGTCTTCAAGGTAATTCACAGGAGCATAATTGGCTTCATCATCATCCATGTAGCCATCAAAAGCCGCATCTGTTGAGCTTAAGCGGCCTTCCATTTCGCGCACTGTTTCCGGTTTGACATTCAGGTCAGCCGCTATGGCTTCGACTTCTTTGCCATTCAGCCAAGTGAGGCTTTTTTTAGCCCCGCGCAGGTTAAAGAACAGCTTACGCTGAGCTTTGGTGGTCGCAATTTTAACAATACGCCAGTTCTTAAGTACAAATTCGTGGATTTCAGCTTTAATCCAGTGGACTGCAAAAGAGACCAAGCGCACCCCTAGGGTGGGGTCGAAGCGCTTAACGGCTTTCATCAGACCAACATTGCCTTCTTGAATAAGGTCAGCTTGAGCTAAGCCGTAGCCGTTATAGCTTTTGGCAATGTGGACAACAAAACGCAAGTGAGAAAGAACCAAGAGGCGAGCGGCTTCCAGATCGCCCTGTTCTTGTAAACGATAACCTAAGTCTTTTTCTTCCTCTGCCGTTAGCAGGGGAATACTGTTCACGGTTTGAATATAGGCGCTTAAGTCGCGGCCTGGTGAAAATAGATCAACAACTTGTAGTTGCTTGCTCATTGAGATCTCCGTAAACCGTTAAGACGTAAAAAACTGAACACTAAGACCTTTGGACTAGATAAAAGTTCTTACTGAGGCTCTACAGCACCAAGATGGCGGCCAACAGCGATCCAGGCGCCCAGCCAACCTAGTAAGGTAGCAGAAATCAGCAGCAAAAGGGAGTCCCCCAAGCTTAAACCTATTAGACTGAAATCACTGGCATAGGCGCTGGCCAGAGCACGGACGGGGCCATCAAGCCAGAAAAGAGACAGGTTGATCAGTACCCAGGCTAGCAGGCCTCCGCCTAGACCATACCAGACACCCGTATAGAGAAAAGGCCGTCGTACAAAGGCATTGGTTGCCCCGATGAGTTTAATAACAACAATTTCCTGGCGGCGATTCTCGATAGCTAGGCGAATGGTATTACCAACTACCAGCAGAACCGCAATGCCCAGTAGCAAGCCCAGTGCTGTGATCATTCGCTGGCCTAGCTCCATGATATGAAATAAGCGCTTAACCCAGGCGAGGTCTAATTGCGCTTCTTCAACACCGCTAAGAGAATCCAGCTCTTCGACAAGGCTTTGTTGTGCCTCGATACCAGAAACATTAGGCCGAACCACGATCACGGCAGGCAGTGGGTTGTCATCAAGGTAATTCAGTGCTTCGCCAAAACCAGAAAACTCTTTAAATTCAGCGAGTGTTTGTTCCTTGGACATATAGCGTGTTTCAGCAACATCAGGACGCATTTGCAGTTCTTGCATGAGTTGGCGCCCAGCCTGGTCATCAATTCTTGATTCAAGGTAGAGGGAGATTTGTGCGGTGCCATCCCAGTTGCTGGAAACCAATTGAGCATTATTCAAGAAAATATACAGGGCCACAGGCAAGGAGAGTGCTATAGCAATAACCGCCCAGGTCATGAGGCTGGCAGCGGGGGTGAGTAGCAGGCGCTTTAAACTATCGACAGCCATAGCCGCATGATGTCGTCGCCAGGCACGCAGGCGTGTGCTGGTTTTGACCTTGCTGATTTCAGCATTGTGGCTGGGTTTGCGTGGCGGTTCTGAGCGTAGGCGGTTGGCTGGTTTACGCTTATTCTGACTGCCCGTGCTCTGTTTATTGGTACGCCGAGTTTCTGGAAAAGTTGCTCCACTGGGTTTATTGCTGGGTTGAGAACGTTTGCCGATCATCTGGGGGCTCCGTCATGTGCAATACTGCCTTGGCTGAGTGCCAGCATTCTCAGGCCCATGCGGCTGATCAGGTTAAGGTCGTGCGATGCAATAAGAACCGTGACTCCAACAGCATTGAACTGGCGAAATAGCTGCATGATTTCAGCAGAAAGCTGAGGGTCCAAATTACCGGTTGGCTCATCGGCAAGCAGGATAGGCGGCTTGTTGACAACAGCTCTGGCAATACCGACACGCTGTTGCTCACCGCCAGATAGCATGATGGGGGTAAACTTTTCTTTTGATAAAAGGCCTACTTTATCCAGTGCAGCGCGCACCCGCTTGCCGATATCGCGCGGGTCCATACCTTCAATAATCAGTGGTAGAGCAACGTTGTCATAGACACTACGGTCGAATAACAGTTGGTGATCTTGAAAAACTACGCCGATTTTGCGTCTTAAAAAAGGGATGTGACGCTTGGCTAAGCGGGAAAGATGTAAGCCATCAATGGTCACTGAGCCGCGTGTAGCGACTTCCATACGCATAATTAACTTAAGCAGGGTGCTTTTACCCGCGCCAGAATGGCCGGTTAAAAAAGCCATTTCTCCTTCCTGGAGCAGGAAGTCAACGTTATGCAGTGCTTCATGCCCATTTTCATAGCGCTTGAAAACATTGTTGAATTGAATCATAGGCCCTCCGGGTGGCCTCTAGTAATCAAGAAGCGGCTTCATCTAATTGGATATCGAGCAGTGCTTCGACAAAGCTTTCGGCATCAAACTCACGTAAATCTTCTGCCTGCTCGCCGACACCAATAAAGCGTACGGGGATGCCTAACTCTTTCGCTAAAGCAAAAACAACACCACCCTTGGCGGTGCCATCAAGCTTTGTCAGAACCAGGCCGGTTAAGGGTACCGACTCATTGAACTGACGTGCTTGAGCAACGGCATTCTGGCCAGTGCCTGCATCCAGAACCAGTAGTGTCTCTTGAGGTGCATCAGGGTCCAGCTTTTGCATGACTCGGCGTACCTTGGCAAGCTCTTCCATCAGGTTGCTTTTGTTATGTAGGCGACCGGCTGTGTCAGCAATCAAAATGTCGGATTTGCGTGATTGCGCCGCTTGTAGCGCGTCAAATACGACGCTGGCACTGTCGGCACCCGTATGCTGTGCGATCACGGGCACTTGATTGCGATCACCCCAAACTTGCAGTTGCTCAACCGCTGCGGCACGGAAGGTATCCCCGGCTGCAAGAAGAACCTTTTTACCTTCACCCTGGTAACGCTTGGCTAACTTACCAATGGTGGTGGTTTTGCCAACGCCATTAACCCCAACCATCAAGATTACAAAGGGCTTATCAGCCTCAGGTAGTTGTAATGGCTGACAAACAGGTTGCAGCAGATGCTTGAGTTCATCTTTAAGGGCTTCAAACAGAGCAGGCGCATCTTTTAACTGTTTGCGGTCAACCTTGTCTGTTAGGTTGGCAATAATTTCCTGAGTCGCGGTCATGCCGACATCGGCCATCAGTAAACGCGTCTCTAACTCTTCCAAAAGCTCGTCATCAAGCTTGCGGCCAGCACCAAAAAGGCTGGCTAAGCCGTCGGTCAGGCCACTGCGTGTCTTCGCCAGGCCGCTTTTAAGGCGTGCAAAAAAGCCTTTCTTTTCAGGTGGCTGCTTTGCTTCTTCGGTCGCTGCCAGGTGAGTGTCTTCAGCAGCTGCCTGCTGCTTCTCAGGCTCTTTTTTGTCGCGTTTGAATAGTCCTAGCATAGGTGTTGGTATCTTAATCGTTTGATGAATGGGTTATCCTATCACCTGCTCGCGCCTGAAGGTACCTTCGGCCAGCTTGTAAACAAGTCACTTGGGGGCAAAATGCCGAAACGTCAAAAAAGTGTAAAACAGGGCCTGCAGGGTCAGGTGCGAATTATCGGTGGAGACTGGCGGGGGCGCAAGCTGCCCGTTTTACAGGCTGAGGGCTTAAGACCCACTTCGGACCGCGTGCGTGAAACGCTTTTTAATTGGTTGCAGCTGGATCTGCCCGCAAGTCGTTGCCTGGATGCCTTTGCTGGTAGTGGTGCTTTGGCATTGGAAAGTTTAAGCCGGGGTGCCAGCCAAGTGGTTTTATTGGAAAAGGAGCCGCGTTTAGCCAAGCATCTACGAGAAGTGGTTTCTCAGCTAGCTGAGACTCAGTTGTCTGCCACTCAGGCACAGGTCGTTAATGCGGACGCGCTGCAGTACCTTCAGCAGCCTGCTAATCAGGTCTTCGATCTGGTGTTTTTAGACCCACCTTTTGGACAAGTGTTGCTAGAGCCGGTTTGCCAGCTTTTGCAGAGTCAGGGCTGGCTGGCACCCGGAGCTCTAATTTATTTGGAAAGAGAAAAACATGCTGCAAGGATACAGCTGCCGGAAAGCTGGATACTTAAAAAAGAAAAGCAGGCCGGAGAGGTTAGTTATTTTCTCTACCAAGCTTCTAACTGAAAGTGATTTGAGCCACCGCAGGCTTTTGGGTAAGATGCAGCAACTTTTGCATTGCCTGGTTTATAAACCTCTATTTGGCTTCTGTGCTAGGTGATGTTGCGTTGACCTGAGGCACCTAGGTGCACCTAAAAGGCAGAAGAAAAGACGATGACACTTGCAGTTTACCCAGGCACTTTTGATCCCTTGACGTTAGGCCATCAGGATATTCTGGCACGTGCATCCCGTTTATTTGACCGAGTGATACTGGCTGTAGCGGCCAGCCCAGGTAAAAAGCCCTTGTTTGCTTTGCCTGAGCGCTTGGAGCTGGCTCGCAAGGTCGTTGCTGACTTACCTCAAGTCGAAGTGCTAGGCTTTGATGGCTTATTGGTCGACTTCATGCAACAGCAGCAAGCCAGCGTGGTCTTAAGAGGACTGCGTTCAGGAGCGGATTTTGACTATGAGCTGCCCCTTGCCCAGCTGAATCGAAGTCTAACCGGCGTTGATAGCGTCTTTTTGCCGCCTTCACCTGAGCTGGCTTTTATTGCATCTTCTCTGGTTCGAGAGGTTGCCAGCCTGGGAGGGCGAGTTGAGCATCTCGTCCACCCTGAAGTAGCAGCTGCACTCAACAATAAATTTTGTTAAGCCCAGCTTTCTTAAAACCTAAAGAACCTAAGTAGCCCACTCGCTGATTAAGAGGACAAAGTGTATGGCTTTGTATATTACTGATGAATGCATCAACTGCGATGTTTGTGAACCTGAGTGCCCTAATGGTGCCATTTCCCAGGGCGACGAAATTTATGAAATCGACCCTAACCTCTGCACCGAGTGTGTGGGTCACTATGATGACCCTCAGTGCGTTGATGTCTGCCCCGTTGAGTGCATTCCGAAAGACCCAAATCATGTTGAAAGCCAAGATGAACTGATGGCCAAATATGAGGCCATTCAAGAAGCCTTGGGTTAATAAGCCTCTTGATTTTGTGCTTAGCCACTAGGCAGGCGTAGAGACTAAAAAGGTGCCTTTCGGCACCTTTTTAGTTAATGCAGCTTGTTATCGAAAATTTTCACCACCTGTATTTCATCCTTGGGTTCAGCTTGGGTCTGGTTAACCCTGGTAGGCAGCTCTTGCGGTGCTTCCAGTGACATGGCATCGGTAAAACCACAGTCAACGCACTCGCGGTGCTGCATGCCATCTTCTTGCCAGGCTTTGATGCGATCCATTGCTGCACATTTGGGGCACACGGCCCCAGCGATAAAACGTTTAATCGGCATCGTCTTAGCCCACCCATTTGCGTGCATTGGCGAAAATACGCTGCCAGGGTCCCTGCTCACCCCAGGAGTCAGGGTGCCAGGAGTTGTTCACCGTACGCGCCACGCGTTCAGGGTGAGGCATCATAATGGTTGCTCGCCCATCCAGGCTCGTCAGGCCGGTGATGCCAGCAGGTGAACCATTGGGGTTTAAGGGGTAGCGCTGAGTGACCTGACCGTGATTATCGACAAAGCGCAGTGCAATAGCGCCGCTGGCCTCAGTGGCTTGCAGTTGATCGGCATTAGCAAACTCTGCACGTCCTTCACCATGAGAAACAGCAATCGGTAGGCGTGAGCCTTCCATACCCTGCAGTAAAATGGATGGCGACGGCTGTATCTCTACGGTTGCGACCCTGGCTTCAAATTGCTCTGACTGGTTGCGTACAAAGCGTGGCCAGTGCTCTGCACCAGGGATTAGGGATTTTAGTTGTGACAGCATCTGGCAGCCATTGCAGATACCCATAGAGAAGCTATCTTGGCGCTCAAAAAAGGCTGCAAAGGTATCCCGAACCTGGGGGTGGAAGAGGACTGACTTGGCCCAGCCACCGCCCGCGCCAAGAACGTCGCCGTAGGAAAAGCCGCCACAGGCAGCCAGGCCCTTGAAGGCTTCTAGGTTGATGCGGCCTGCTAAAAGGTCGCTCATATGCACATCGACAGGATCAAAACCTGCACGATAAAAAGCGGCTGCTGTTTCCAGGTGACTATTGACACCCTGTTCGCGCAGGATGGCAACCTTGGGGCGATTACCCAGATGCAAGAAGGGAGCAGCCAAGTCTTCTTGAACATCAAAGGTTAGTTGGGGGTTGATACCTGGATCATCGGCAAGCAGCAGACCATCAAATTCTTCTTGGGCACAGTCGGCGTTATCGCGCAGGGCCTGAATGCGGTAGCTGGTTTCTGACCAGGTGCGCTGGAAATGTACGCGGCTGGCTTGTAACAGGTGATCGCCATCCAGAGAAAAGTTGATTTGATCATCATCGCTGGGTTGCCCGATCACTTGAGTAGCGTCTCCCAGACCAGCGGCAGCCAGCTGCATCAGCACATACTCGGTATCTTCCTGGCGCACTTGAATCACCGCACCGAGTTCTTCTGCGAAGAGGGCAGCAAGCGCTTCATCTTGCTGGCTTGCCAGCAGGTCGAGCTTGATTTCCAGGCCGGTACGCCCTGCAAAAGCCATTTCGCTGAGCGTGGTGAAGAGGCCGCCATCAGAACGGTCATGATAGGCCAGCAGCTTACCCTCACTGGACAGACCTTGTATAACGGCAAAAAAAGCTTTCAGGTCTTCAGGGTCATCCAAGTCTGGTGTTTCGCAACCGATTTGATTATAAACCTGAGCCAGAGCTGAGCCACCCAGGCGGTTTTTACCCCAGCCCAGGTCGATCAGCAGTAAATCGGTAGCCCCTAGATCTTTACGAATTTGCGGCGTCAGCGTGTGGCGAGCATCGGTGACTGGAGCAAAGGCCGTGACCACCAGTGAAAGGGGAGCTGTGATCGCCTTATCCTGACCCTGCTCATCCTGCCAAACGGTGCGCATGGACATAGAATCCTTGCCCACCGGAATAGCGATACCCAGCTGAGGGCAGAGTTCCATGCCCACGGCTTTAACGGTATCAAAAAGGGCCTGATTTTCACCGGGGTGATTGGCGGCGGACATCCAGTTAGCCGAGAGTTTGATGTCACCCAGCTTGTGAATGCTGGCTGCAGCTATATTGGTAATGGATTCAGCCACCGCCATGCGGCCAGATGCAGCGGGATTGATCAAAGCCAAGGGGGTGCGCTCACCCATGGCCATGGCTTCACCAGTCTCTGTGAAAGGTGTGGTGGTGGTGACTGCGCAGTCGGCCACAGGTACCTGCCAAGGGCCAACCATTTGATCGCGAGCAACCAGCCCCGTCACACTTCGGTCACCAATGGTAATCAGGAAGTTTTTGCTGGCAACCGTAGGCAGGCGTAGCACCCGCTCAGCTGCTTCCTGCAAGGTGACCTTGGACAAGTCCAGTTGGGGTAACTCAGCCTGCTGGCGTTGAAATTCACGCGTCATTTTCGGCGGCTTGCCGAAGAGTACGCTCATGGGTAGGTCGACCGGCTGAGTTTTGAAGTGACCATCCTCTACCGTTAGATGATGCTCTTCCAGAGCCTCGCCGACCACCGCATAAGGCGCTCGTTCGCGCTGGCAGAGCGCATCGAAGGTGTCCAGGTTTTCCGGTGCCACGGCCAGCACATAGCGCTCTTGAGCTTCGTTACACCAGATTTCCAGCGGGCTCATGCCAGGTTCGGCATTGGGCACAGCTCTTAGATCAAACAGGCCGCCGCGCTCACCGTCTTTAACCAGTTCGGGCAAGGCGTTGGATAGGCCACCCGCGCCAACATCATGGATAAAGCAAATAGGATTGTGGTCACCTAGCTCCCAGCAACGGTCGATGACTTCCTGAGC
>SKIX01000070.1 GCA_007116195.1 Marinospirillum sp.
GCACCACCTATGCCAATAAAGTGGAGATGTCGAATACGCCGCATAGTCGGTACACGATAAGGAACTCTATTCATTTATTTATCCTTTAACAGGTGTTCGATTATGGTAGCTGTTGCTTGAGGTTTAGCTAAGCTTTTGGCACGGCTGGCCATAATAGCAAGCTGCCCACGATCCAAGCTTTGACCAGAAATTAAAGAGGCCAAGCGTTCAGCCGCTAACTCCGTTTGGGCAAGTAAAATCCCCGCCTCCCGGTCAGCCAAAAAGCGAGCGTTGTGAGTTTGATGATCGTCAACAGCATAGGGGTAGGGCACTAAAACACTTGCCACCCCTGCAGCAGCTACCTCGGCCACTGTGAGTGCTCCAGCACGACATAAAACCAAATCGGCCCACCCCAAGGCCGACCCCATATCTTCAATAAAGTCGGTCACTTCTACCTCTGGTGGCACCTCACCCAAAGCCTGCTTATAAGACCTAAGGCAGGCTTCAAGCTTACCAGAACCAGCCTGGTGGACGATTTTAGGGCGCTGATTCGCTGGTAGTAATGCCACTGCTAAAGGAAGCGCTTGATTTAACGCCTGAGCTCCTAAGCTGCCACCAATAACCAACACCTGCAAAGGGCCAGAACGCTGCTGATAGCGAACTTCAGGAGGCGCGAGTTTAAGTAGATCCTCTCGTACTGGATTACCAACGCACACCACCCGCTCACTTGCAGGGAAAGCACCAGGGAAGGCGGTAAAAACTTGACGTGCGAAAGGGGCTAAGCGTTTATTAGTCATACCAGGCAAGGCATTTTGCTCATGAATATAAACCGGTATACCCAGTAAAACTGCAGCCAGCCCCCCTGGACCACTGGCAAAACCACCAAACCCGAGTACTCTTTTAGGCTTTAGCCGGCGCAGCAAAACCCAAGCCTGCCATAAAGCACGCAGCAACTTCAAAGGAGCCACCAGCAACTTCAACCTGCCTTTACCGCGGATACCTGAGATACTGAGCCCATAAAACTGAATGCCTGCTTTAGGTACTCGTTCAGCCTCCATACTCTTTTGACTTCCTAACCAGGCAACATTCTCACCCTGCGCCTGGAGCGCTCGTGCAACAGCTAAGCCAGGAAAAATATGCCCACCTGTTCCACCTGCCATAATAAGGTTATCCACCTGCTGCTCATTCATCAGCCACCCCGCTCTTGTTGTCGAGCTTCCCTATCGGCCCTAAATACCAAACCCAGCATCATACCACTGGCCAGCAGGCTACTTCCTCCATAGCTTATTAGAGGCAAAGTCAAACCCTTGGTCGGTAGAAGCCCCATATTCACACCCAGATTGACCATAAGTTGAAATGCAAAAATAACACCTAGGCCATAACATAAATAAGCAGCATAGAGTTGACCCTGAGCCTCGCTTCTTTGACCGATCAAAAAGATGCGCACCACCATTAAAGAAAAAAGTGCCAAGGTCGCTAAAGCCCCTAACAGACCTAGCTCTTCAGCTAAAATAGAAAAAATAAAATCGGTATGCGCTTCAGGAAGGTAAAAGAGTTTTTGAACACTGTTCCCTAGGCCTAATCCAGTCCACTGACCCCGCCCAAAAGCAATCAAAGCCTGAGTCAGCTGATAGCCGGAATCAAATTGACGTGCCCAGGGATCAGTAAAGCTGGTCAAACGCTGAATACGATAAGGTTCCATATAAGCAATTAACAGCAGACCGACACTAGCAACGACCATGACCAAAATAAAATGGGATACACGAACACCAGCCAGGAAAACCATACCCATCACGGCGGCCATAACCACCACTAAACTGCCATAGTCTGGCTGGGCGATTAACAAACTGCCATAAATAACCACTAGTACCAGCGGCTTCATAAAACCTAAAAGGTTTTGGCGAACATCTTGCAAGTGGCGAACAAGATAGCCAGAAACATAGATAAGCAAAAATATCTTAGCCAGCTCAGAGGTTTGTAAGTTAAATGGACCTAGGCTAAGCCAGCGAGTACTGCCATTAACTTCTCGACCCACCAATAAAACCACAGCCAGTAAAAAGAAAGCTAAAAACAAAAACCAGTGCCCATTGAAACGGCTGACAGACAAGGGTACACAACTAACCAAAAAAGCGACCACTAAGGCTAAACCGATAAAAAAGCCCTGACGAACAGCAAAAAAATGACTGCGTCCAGTCCAGGCTTCTGCTATAGCAACAGAAGATGAGCTAACCATCACCCAGCCTAACAACAAGAGCGCCAGGCAGCTTAACAGCAACCAGCCATCAAAGTGCGCTGTCATGCTTTTGTGCCCTAAGCGTAGCTGCATGAGTGCGGCTTTAGCCCACTGCCAACAACGGTTTAACCAGGTAGCTGCTGAACGCACTGCGTAAAGACCTCGCCACGGTGAGCATAGCTCTGAAATTGGTCAAAACTGGCGCAGGCGGGTGTTAATACCAGCGCATCACCTGGTTTAGCTTGCTCAGCAAGACATTGCACAGCTTCTTGCATGTCATCACAAAACCAGTGCGATATACCTGGCGGCAAGCTTGCAGCCAACAAACTCGCATCTCGACCCAAGAGAGCAACACCACTAACAGCCGGTCGCAAAGCTTCTGTGAGCTTAGCAAAATCCTGACCCTTGCTTTCGCCACCTAAAATTAACCACAAATGTTGGTAGTTAGCTGACAAGCCTTTAATGGCAGCCAGGGTTGCACCCAGATTGGTTGCTTTGGAGTCATTAAAAAAATCAACACCTTGCTTAGAAGCAACCTTTTGACAACGATGCGGCAAACCTTGAAAGCGACCTATCACCTCAGCAAGACCTGTCACCGGTAAGTCTGCAGCAGCGAGCAAGGCAAAAGCAGCTAAAATATTTTGCAGCCCCTGCTCACCCGCTAAAGGAACCTGCCGCGCAGGCATCAACTGCTGCTCACCACGCGTCAGCCAAAGCTCACCTTCAACATCGGCTAAACCCAAGTCTGACGAGCCAGGGGGTGCATCCAGACCAAAACTTGAAGCTTGCGCAAGCAGGCCATGAATAGGCTGAGTCAACTCATCCTGGCGGTTGTAAATCACCTGCTTAGCATGATGGAAGATTCTTTGTTTCGCAAAAACATAGTCTTCGTAACTGGGATAGCGGTCTAAATGATCTTCACTGATATTAAGAATGACCGC
>SKIX01000081.1 GCA_007116195.1 Marinospirillum sp.
CCAGAAATAGCTCGTCTGCAAGCTTTAGCTGAACACAACCCTGCGGTAAGGGCTGAAGAAATCAGCCAGCTACAACAGGCTCGCCAAGAACTGGATAGCCAGCTAAACCAGGCCACAATGAGAATGGATGCTCTAAGAGTCATCGTTACTACGGGTAAAGATGATAACTGAGCTAGCAGTTAGCGAAATATCTTTGCTAAAGCTGGCTCTAACTGCGGATACTTAAACTCAAACCCAGCGTCTTGCAGGCGCTGGGGTAGCATGCGATCACTCACCAGCAGCAGCTCAGCCATTTCTCCAAAAAGAATTTTCAATACGGGGGCAGGCATGGGCATAAAAGCTGGGCGCTTTAAGGCCTTTCCCAGGCTGCGAGTAAATTCAGCATTAGTCACCGGCTGAGGTGCACTGGCATTAAAAGCCCCCTGCTGGGATTCATTGCCCAACAACCACAGATAAATTCGCGCCATATCTTCCCGATGTATCCAAGGAAACCAGTGCCGACCTGAGCCCAAGGGGCCGCCTAAGCCTAGCTTAAACGCAGGTAGCATTTTTGCTAAGGAACCACCGCCCAAGTCTAAAACCACGCCCGTTCTAACCAGGCAAACACGCACACCCAACTGCTCCGCTTCCAGTGCCGCTTGTTCCCAGGCAGCGCACAGTTCGTGGGTAAAACCAGAGGTAGGCTCGCTGACCTCAGTGACCTCTTGATCACCCTGCTCCCCGTAATAACCAACAGCCGAAGCTGAAATAAAGGCTTGAGGTCGCTGATCTTGAGCAGCCATCCATTTAACCAGTTGACGCGTTGTATCAACCCGTGAGCGGATTAACTCCTGCTTACGAGCTTCTGACCAGCGCTTATCAGCTATGCCTGCACCTGCAAGGTTAATTACCCCATCAATAGTATTCGGCTCTAGCTCCCTTAACTGATGCACAGGCTCTATTCCTGCGGGCAGCTTAGGCTTAAGCTGGCGAGTCCACACCTTAACCTGATGACCCTGCGCAACCAACAACGGTAAGAGTGCCTGACCAATAAAACCGGTTCCCCCTGAGACGAGCAGCTGCATAGTCTTTCTCCCAAATAGCCTGTACTTTAACTATACAATACTTGAACAAAGCAGGCTTCGCCAGTAGTATCAAGTTTATCCACTTCATCAAAAAGCGAATGCCTGTTATGTCGTTACCTTCTATTGCCGTGATTGGCGCTGGCCTTGCCGGTTTAACCTGCGCTCAAACCTTAAAAGAAGCAGGTACTGCCAGCCTGGTTTTTGATAAAGCCAGAGGCCCCGGGGGCCGTCTTTCCAGCCGCAGACGCCTGGATACAACTCTGGATTTAGGCTGCCAGGCTATTACTGCCAGCAACCCTGAGTTTCAACACCAGCTATTGGCTTGGGAACAACAAGGGCTAGTACAGCCCTGGGTCGAGCAACCCACTAGCTGGTGCGCACTCCCTCGCATGAGTGCTCTTACACGAAGTTTAGCCAAAAACTTAGACTTAATGACCTCAACTCGCATTCAGCGACTGGAAAAACAGCCACAGGATGGCTGGGTTCTCTATGACGATCAAAATAACAGCTGGGGGCCCTTTAAAACGGTTGTTCTAGCCACGCCAGCCAGCCAGGCCGCACCCTTACTCGAACCCGTCGCTGCTCAGCTGTACTCAAAACTCATCAAGGTGCAAGAACAGCCTCTGTGGGTCGCCTATGCCATCTTGCCAACAGGATTACAGCCGACTGCATCCCTTCTTGCACCAACAGCCGCTGAATTAAGTCGAATTACCTGTCTTAATAGCAAGCCCGGGCAGCAGACAGACTTGCAACGCTGGGTCATAGAAGCCACGCCTGAATGGAGCCAAAACAACCAGGATCGCTCCCCAGCAGAGGTTGCCGAGATGTTGTTTGATCTCTGCAAACAAGAACCGGAATTCAACCCTCTTGCTAAACCCCTGCTACTGGAAGCACACCGCTGGCTCTACGGTCGCACAGCCAACCCGCTAGGTGAAGATTTCCTAAGTGATACTAGCGAGAAACTCTATGTTATTGGTGACTACTGCCTGGGTTCTGATGCTGAAGCAGCCTGGCTGGCAGGAAGGCGACTGGGAAAAGCCTTGCGAAAGACTGTACAATAGCTATACCCTTGCACTTCAAGGGGAAAGAGCTGAACGCTCAGTAAAGTTTAATGTAAGTTATAGGTAGGCAGAGCCATGACAGCCGAAGCTGAAGAGCAGGGCGCCAGTCCACTTTATCCCATCCGTGAAGTTTCACGCCTGACGGGTGTCAACACGGTCACTTTGCGTGCCTGGGAAAGACGTTACGGACTCATTTGTCCTCAGAGGACACCCAAGGGGCACCGGCTTTATTCCGCCGAGGATATTGAAACCATCCACCGCGTTTTGCAATGGCTGGACCAAGGCGTAGCCGTCAGCCAAGTGGTTGATCTACTCGATCAAGCTCCCCTCAGCCCTCTGGAAGATTCTAGTCAAGGCAACTGGGATCAACTATTGAAAGACTTGCAAAGAGCGCTTGAGCAACATAATGAAGATCGTCTCGACCAGCTCTATTGTTCACTGTTTGCCAGCTGGTCGGCTAGTCAAATTAGTCGTGAGGTGCTTTACCCACTCACTCAGCAACTCGATAGCTCAACGACGGCGGCTCTTTTGGCACGCTACCTGCGCAGCCGCATTGGCGAGCGTCTTTACCATCGCCAGAACCAAGTTGCCGGGCCTCGTATCCTGTTGCTACCCTGGAGTAGCATCTCAGCAACCGACTGGGATCTACTGTTTGGCCTACATAGTTTACTGGACTTGGATTTTCGCGGTTTCTGGCTCGATACGCCCATTGAAGTTTCCGAGCTGCCAGCCTTACTGGAACAACAAAAACCTCGCGCTGTTTTAGTGAGCAACCCTAAGCAAGCAGCAACAAAGGAGCTGGCAAGCCTCTGCCAAAATCTAGCGTTACCCTTGGCAGTGCTAGGCAAGCAGGAAGATGCCAACTGCAAGTGCTTAGCGCATTTGGATTCACGGAACCTGCATCAACTGATGCGCACCTAAGTTGAGCCGCTAACCATGACTCAACTTGCGGTTTGGTTGCGCTCCGATTTACGCTGCCACGATAATCCAGCGCTCTATTACGCCTGCCAAGCA
>SKIX01000258.1 GCA_007116195.1 Marinospirillum sp.
AGCAGCGCGAATTGATGGACCCTGGTTTGATTGAGGTGGTGACCTGGGCAGAACAGCTGTCTCTGCTGGATTACACCGGCGCGATGAATGTGCGTGCTGCGCTAACCGAGCAGATGAACCTTTTCCACCGCAAGTATGATTTGCTGTTGACGCCGAGTTTACCGCTTCCGGCTTTTACCACTGGGCGGGAAGTGCCTGAGGGTTGGTCGCACAAACGCTGGCCGACCTGGACACCCTTTACCTATCCTTTCAATATGACGGGTCAGCCAGCTTGCTCAGTGCCCTGTGGCTTTACCGAGGCAGGTCTGCCGATTAGCTTGCAGTTGGTTGGCGCGCGGCATGAGGATGTTCTGGTGCTACGAGCGGCTCAGGCTTATCAGCAGGCGAACCCTTTGACGCATATACGCCCGGAAGTCTTTTAAGCTTAGTGGCCAGCTGGGTAGTCAGTCAGTTCGTGCTAGAATCTCTTTTTTATTGAAGGGAGCTAGCCTTGTGGTGAAGTTGCTGGTCGGTGTTTCCAGGCCTAATTTTTTAACACTAACCCTCGCTTGTATGCTGCTGGCGGTTGCTGCTGGTTGGTATGCCAAGGGAGTTCTGCCTTGGTTGGATATTGCAGTGGTTAGTATTTTGGCGCTGGCTGCTCATATCAGCGTTAATGCTTTTAATGAGTATTTTGATTTTCGATCAGGTTTGGACTATCTGACAAAGAAAACACCTTTTAGCGGGGGCACGGGCACTCTGCTGAAATACCCAGATCAAGCCATTCAGGCTCTGCTGTTAGCTTTAGCGACTTTGCTACTGACCGTGGTGCTGGGATTAACAGTCGTGTTTCAGCAGGGCTGGGAGCTGCTTTGGATTGGCGTGCCTGGGGTTCTGATGATTTATGCTTATACTCAGTATATTAACCGCTCGCCTTTAGTTTGCCTGCTTGCTCCAGGTGTGGGCTTTGGTTTGATGATGACGTTGGGTGCTATTTGGGTGTTTGCTGGAGAGCTAAGCGCAATGGCCTGGAGTTTAGCTTTGATTGTCGCTCTTTTGGTTAGCAACCTGTTATTACTGAATCAGTTTCCTGATGTTGAAGCTGATCAGCAAGTGGGTCGTAAGCATTTCCCTATCTTGATCGGTCGTAAGGCAAGCGCTTGGATCTTTATTGCTTTTTTAGCTTCAAGTTATTTAGTGCTGGCTGCTGCTGTTTGGCAAGAGTGGCTCCCTGCTTCAGCGTTAATTGCTTTAATCACTTTGCTTCCAGCTGTTTGGTTAATGCGCGGCGTAGTCGCCAAGGCCAATGAGCCCCAAGCACTTGTACCCTTAATGGGGGTGAATGTTGCGGTCTGCCATCTTTACCCATTAACCCTGGCAGCAGGTTTGATCTGGGCGGGCTGATCCCCCTTTTTGGAGTGGCAGGGAAAAGTAAAAACTACTACCTTCGCCGGGAGTGCTGTGAAAGCCAATTTCACCACCTAGCTGCTCCACAATACGCTGGCAAATTGTTAGCCCTAAACCAGTGCCGCCATAGCGCCTGGAAATGCTGGGGTCAGCTTGGGTGAAGACTTCAAATAATTGATGCTGGGCTGCTGTTGGAATGCCCGGCCCAGTATCGGTAATTGTAAAGCGTACTTCTTCTGCGACCTGTTGGACATCTAGTTCCACCCTGCCTTGCTCTGTAAACTTCAGGGCATTACCCAGTAAATTAAACAGCACCTGTCGAAGTCGCCCTGCATCTGTGTGGTAGCAGCCTTTAACTTCTTCGGCAAGCTGCCAGCTGAGCTCAAGATCTTTGTTATGCAGTTCAGCGCTAAAAAAGCGTACAACTTCTTCAATGAGCGGTTGTAAATAGGTGTCTTGATACTCTAAAACCATGCGCCCTGCTTCTAGGCGCGAGATATCTAGCAGGTCATTCAGTAAAGTTAAAAGTGAGCTGGCGCTGTTAAACGCGGCATCTGCATAAATCTTTTGTTCATCGTTGAGCGGGGTTTCTCTTAAAAGATCTGTCATGCCGAGCACGCCATTCATCGGGGTGCGTATTTCGTGGCTTAGGGTCGCTAAAAAGTCAGACTTGGCTCTGCTGGCTTCTTCTGCCTTTTGAGCAGTTAACTCCAGTCGAGCTGAGATTTCCTGGGCTTCTTGCTGAGCGGCTTTAGCTTCATACATTTTACCCACCAGCAAAAAAATGATCAGGCTTTTGCTCAGTGCTAAGAGTAAAACCAAACCACCTAGATAACGATAAAGGTTGAGCTGAGACAAGCGTTGTTCAGTGGTGATGCGAGTGCTCATGCCTTTCATATGGCTAGATAGCAAGCTGCTGAGGCTTTGAATTTGGTTGGATAGTTGCAGTAGCTGAGCAGTGTTTGCAGCCTTTGAGGCCTGACCTTCTGTAAAAATTGCATCCATGGTTTCGATTAACTCTACCAGCTGTTGTGTTTGTTGGCTGGTTTGCTCGTCGCCTTCAAACACTTTAGCAAACTGCCCTTGGCGCAAAATATTTAAACGACTAAATAAAATTTCAAAGCGCAGTTCGACCTCATCCCAGTCAACAACCTGTGGCTGGTGAAGGTGCTGGCTTAGCAGGCTATTAAAGCGCAGGTTTTCACGATCTAGCTGATAGGCCGCCCAAAGCGCATCATCTCTAACGGCAGTGGTCACTTCTTGCAGGCGGCTATAAAGAGTAATCAGTACAGCCATGCTGGCCAGAAGAAAGATAGCCGCCGAGAAAGGCAGTAACCAAAAGCCTAATTGGCGATAAAAACCTGTAGAGAAGAGTTTCATTGAAATTCGATGGCTTTCACTTGCCACACACTACGGTTGTAATGCATTTCAGTGTGCAGGTGGGTGTGGTCATCAAAAGGATAGATGATAAATAAAGGACCGCGATCACGAATACGAAGATAGCGATCGTTTTTTTGCAGTGCCAAAATTATGGGGTAGTTGAAAAAGTCACTAACGGGCACCTTAGACTGATAGTCATTCAAGGCGGTAATAATCATCTGGGTGGCCTGGTCTGCACCGACGGCTTCTATTAGAGCGCGGCCAAGAGGCCCCTGGTAAGGGTTGCTGCCTTCTGTCCAGGGAGTATCCGTAATGATTTGCTTCTGCTCCAGGCTTTCCAGCATTTGGCGATCAAAAACTGCCT
>SKIX01000097.1 GCA_007116195.1 Marinospirillum sp.
CCAGCATTAATACTCTTCTGCACCTGCTCAGGATCATCGTCGCCTGTTTGCATAATGACAGGGGTCGCAGCATGCGGACTCAGTTTTATCTTTTCCAGCAACTCCAAACCCGTCATGCTTGGCATCACCTGATCAAGTAAAATGGCATCAAAAAAACCAGCTTCCTTCGTTTCCAGCACTTCTAAAGCTTGAATTGGGCCAGGCACTGACCAGCAAAGGTAACCCGCTTTCTGCAGCATCCCTTGCATGAGTCTCAAGCTAATCGGGTCATCATCAACCAATAACAGTTGTTTGCTTTCTTGCATGGCGCCTTCCATTTTTTAGTCAAAAGCTTCTTAACGCTGTGCCTGCTCACTTTTATACCGGGTTACGAAAGCAACCAGGTCATGGCTCGCTAAAGGCTTGGAAATCAAATAGCCTTGAATTTCCGTCGCACCCAAGGCATCGACATAGTCTTTCTGGCGTTGATCTTCGACTCCTTCAGCAATAGTGGAAATATCCAAGCTTTGGCAAAGCGAAGTCAGGGCACGAATAATCGCTCGATCACTGCGGCCTCGGGTAATATCTTTAACAAAGGCACGGTCAATTTTAAGGGTGTCGAGAGGGAACTTCAGCAGGTACTCTAAGGAAGAAAAGCCGATGCCAAAATCATCAATCGCGATTTTAAAACCCCGTTCACGGAGTACATCCAGCATTTTGATGCTCGCAGAAGGGTCACGCATGGCCAGGCTTTCAGTAATCTCCAGCTTTATATGAGCAGGCGCTGCGCCGGTAGCTGAGGCTGCTGCAGTAATTTTTTCAACCAAGTCGGACTGGCTAAACTGCGCTGGCGAAAGGTTGATACCCATGCGTAAAGCCAGGCCATCCATCTCCCATTGCTTTTGCTGACGACAAGCCTCATAAATAATCCAATCACCCAGGGTTTGGATCAAACCCATTTCTTCTAACAAGGGAATAAATACTGCAGGTGATAGGGGGCCTTTTTCTGGGTGGTTCCACCTTAGCAAAGACTCAACACCGACAATCTGGTTAGTCGCTAGGTCCAACTGAGGTTGGTAAGCCAGGGTAAACTCTTCACGCTCTACGGCTCTGCGCAAATCACTTTCTAAGCTCAAGCGCTGAGTGACGAGATCAATTTCACCTGGCTGGTAAACGCTCAGTGTTAGCTGTTGGCCTTCGGATACAGGTTCACGCAGGGCACGCTGAGCAAAGCGTAATAAATCCACTGCTTTCTTAGCCTGTTGGGGACCATAACTGATACCTGCCGTAAAGTTAAGCAGCAGGTCATGCTCTTCAATAAACCACTGACGAAGGAGCGGCTGTAAAAGCGCTCTTAATTCCTGCTCTAAAGCCAGCGAATCAGGAGGGGTTTGCGTAGTTAACCAAAAGGCCAGGGTTCCACCCTCCAAACGAGCCGCTTGCCCCTGCTTAGCAGTTTGATTTTGCAGTTGATTCGCCAAGAGAATAATGAGCTGGTCAGCAGCATCTGAACCTAGCGCATCGGAAATTTGATGAAATTGGTTGAGGTGAAGAACAACAACAACCAGGTAATCCTGCTGTCCTTGAATTTTTACAAGCTGTTCGTCCAGGCTGCGGATAAAAAGCTTACGGTTGGGCAGGCCAGTAATGGCATCATGTTGACTCAGGTATTCCGCTTGCTGCTCAAGCGAGCGCAAAGCCGTAATATCTTGTACTGCACCGATGATATGGTTGCTGTCTTCATCGCGTTGCCCCACCATTTTTACAAGCCAAGACTGGCCTTGAGCCAGAGTTCTAAGTTCTAAATCAAAAGGGGCGCCATGATTAATCGCCGCCATAAAAGCAGATTTCAAACGCGGGTGATCTTCCGTATGAACGACTGTTAGCGCTTTTTCCAAGTTGGAAGGCAGGGGTTTTAACCAGTGTAGCAAACGCTCAGCATCATCCATCCAATTGAGCTGATCACCACCTGGATCATATTCCCAAAAAGCTATGCCAGCCAAGGCTCGAGCGCTATCCTGCAGGTTACGGGCGTGGCGTAATTCCTTTTCGCGCTCAGCATCTCGTAAAGCATAGCGAATACGCTGTACTAATAAAGGAAGATTGACCGGCTTGGTAATAAAGTCAGAAGCACCCACCTCAAAAGCACGGTTAATCGAATGAATATCATCTGAACCCGTGAGCATGAGTACCGGGGTCGCCAGAGCAACATCCTGCTCACGAATCAGTTTACAGGCCTCAAAGCCGTCCATGATCGGCATGCTAACATCCATAAGCACTAGATCAGGCTGTTGGCTCTGCCAGGCCTCAACACCTTCTTGGCCATTTTTAGATTGTATGACTTGATAACCGGCTTTCTTAAGACCGCTGGATAACAAGAGTCGGATCTCTGGAGCATCTTCAACCAAGAGAATTTTAGGTGCTTCAGTTAGCATGTTTTCTTCCTTATGTACCCAGCCAGCCTGGGTAACATCTAACAAAGGTTTGCTTTATTTGCTTAGTGTAACACCTAGCTTTAAAAACTTTACTTTGTAAACCGTGTTTCAGCGTAACCATTTAGGTTCGCTCAACCACCGGTCAAGCCAAACGATCAAGTCATCTGCAGGCATGGGCTTAGCGATACCAAAACCCTGTACCTGCAAGCAGCCTAGCTCCATTAGCTTCACGCCGTGCAGCTGGGTTTCGACCCCTTCAGCAATCACTTGCAACTTAAAGGCTGCCGCCATGCTGATAACCCCCTGCACGATTGCCAAGTCATCCGGGTCATCCAACAGGTCACGCACAAAGCTCTGATCAATTTTTAAGGTGTTAACTGGCAGGTGTTTGAGATAACTCAGAGATGAGTAGCCAGTACCAAAGTCATCAATTGAAATCTGCACACCCAGTTTACGTATCCCTTGCAAGGCTCGTGAAACCTTGAGTAGGTCTTCCACTGCCGTCGTTTCCAGCACTTCAATTTCCAGGTTAGCGGGGTCAACTTGGGGGTAGCTGGCTAACAAGGCTTTTAGCTCCTCCAAAAAGCCTTCTTGTTGTATTTGTGCGGAATCTAGGTTGATACTAACTGGACAATGAATTTTGTCCGCTTGCCACTGAGCCAGGGTTTGCATCGCTGTTTTCATAACCCAGCGTCCGACATCCAGCATCA
>SKIX01000246.1 GCA_007116195.1 Marinospirillum sp.
CAACTGCGCCTGGATCAGCTGGAAATGATTGTCTTCGATACCGAAACCACAGGTCTGGAGCTGCGCAAAGGAGACAGGGTAATCAGTATTGGTGCCTGTCGCCTGGTCAAGGGGCGGCTGCTCGCTCAGGAAACCTTTGACCAAAAAGTTAACCCAGGCCGCTCCATTCCACCCGCCAGCACTAAAATCCACGGCTTAACAGATGCCGATGTTGCTCAATCCCCGCCACTGGCTGTGGTGCTGCCGCGTTTTCGTAAATTTGTTGGCAGTGGTATTCTGGTGGCTCACAATGCTGCCTTTGATCTACTCGCCATCAGCCTGGAGGCTGAGCAACTTGGTCTTAACTTCACCATGCCGGTATTGGATACCCTCCTGCTTTCAAGAGGCCTGGACCCTGGTTTAGAGGGACATGGTCTGGATGCTTTAGCCGAGCGTTTCGATCTCAGCTTTCCGCCAGGAACGCGGCATACGGCGTTGGGTGACGCACGAGTAACGGCTGAATTGCTGCTGGCCTTGCTACCGCGCTTGGAGGCAAGGGGTATTAGCACTCTGGAGCAAGCGCTGGATTTGCAGCGCCAGGTTCTGGAGTCCGCATGAAAACCCCAGCTAGACAAGCGCGTTTAATTGGCCTGACTCTGTTAGCCTGTCTAGCTTTTAGTCCGCCCTTGTTGATCATTTTTGATCGCCCAAGCAGCCAGGGTATTTCCTGGTTACCAGTTTATTTATTTGCCAGCTGGCTACTGCTGTTAGCCCTGGCTGCTTGGTTACTGGAAAAGCCGGCTAAAAACGCTGAGGATCAGGACGATGAGTGACTGGTTAACACTTGGCTTTGCCTTTAGCTACCTGGCCATCCTGTTTTTAATTGCTGCCTGGGCCGACCGCCGAGCTGAACAAGGCCGCTCAGTGATTAACTCCCCCGTTGTTTATACCCTCTCCATTGCGGTTTACTGCACCGCCTGGACTTTCTACGGTAGTGTTGGACGAGCAACGGATTCTGGCCCTAGCTTTTTATTGATCTACCTGGGGCCAACACTCGCCATGCTGCTCGGCTGGACACTGCTACGCAAAATGGTGCGTATTGCCCGTGCTCAGCGCATCACCTCTATTGCTGATTTTATCAGTGCCCGCTACGGCAAAAGCGGACGCCTGGCCGCTCTGGTCACCCTGATCGCGGTCGTGGCCATCATGCCCTACATCGCTTTACAACTTAAAGCCATAACGGTCAGTCATGCTGTTTTGACCGGCTACCCACTTCTGGAAACTCACTTGAGCGAAGAAAGCTTTTGGCTGGATCAATCTTTCTGGGTTGCCCTGGTACTGGCCGTATTTATCATCTTATTTGGCACACGTCATTTGGATGCCAGTGAGCGCCATGAAGGCATGGTGGCAGCCATCGCGTTTGAATCTATTATCAAGTTAGTTGCTTTTTTAGCTTTGGGGTTTTTCGTAGTTTTCTGGCTCTACCCAGGCCCTGTCAGCCTGTTTAGCCAAGCGGCTGAACACCCGGATCTGATTAACAGTATGGGGCTAAATGCCGTGCCTGGCGGTGCGCTAGGCTGGGTTGGCACTCTGGTCTTAGCCACCTTGGCCTTTATCACCCTGCCTCGGCAGTTTCAGGTTCTCGTGGTAGAAAATGTTGATGAAAAACACTTAAAACGCGCCAGCTGGTTGTTCCCTCTTTATCTAGTCGCCATCAACCTCTTTGTCATCCCGGTTGCCTTTGCCGGTGTTCTGCTGGGCGATGCCGCCCAGGAACCCGATAGCTATGTGCTTACCCTGCCTCTGGCTGCTGGCTTACAAGCCTTACCCTTAATTGTTTTTATTGGTGGTTTAGCAGCGGCTACAGGCATGGTCATCGTCGAAACCATTGCCCTCTCGACTATGGTGAGCAACCACCTGGTCATGCCTCTGCTATTGCGCTGGAAATGGCTGCATCTGGATCCGCTGCGTAATCTCAGCGGCTGGCTACTGGGTATACGTCGTGTTGCCATCCTGGTTATTCTTTTTCTTGGCTACCTCTATCATGCACTGATCGGTGAATCTTATAGCCTGGTAACCATCGGGCTGGTCTCCTTTGCAGCCGCGGCTCAGTTTGCTCCCGCCCTCTTGCTCGGTCTCTATTGGCGTGGTGCCAATGGCTTGGGGGCCACTCTGGGGTTAATCGCCGGCTTTCTGATTTGGGCCCATACGCTACTGCTACCTGGCTTCGCTCAGTCCGGCTGGCTGCCCATGAGCCTGATTGACTCAGGCCCTTGGGGAATAGCCTGGCTTAAACCCTATGCTCTCTTTGGCTTAGAGGGCTGGGACATTTATACCCATTCACTCTTCTGGAGCCTGCTATTTAATCTGGGATTACTCGTCGGGGTTTCCCTGTTTAGTCGTCAAAACCACCTGGAGCAAACTCAAGCGGCACTTTTTACTGAAGGCTTAAGACCTGATGTCATGCAGACCCCCCTATGGTTAGGTCAAACCACTCAGGGTGAGCTGTATCAACTACTCAACCGCTATCTAGGCACCTCAACTAGTCGTCGCGTGTTTCAACAATTCGATCAGCAGCTAGAGCCAACAGTCGATGATGAACAGATCGCGCCACCTGATCTCATCAACCAGGCAGAGCAAGCGTTAACCGGGGCTCTGGGTAGTGCCTCTGCTCGAGTGCTGATTAACTCCGTGGTTCGAGGCGAGGCTCTGGATTTGGAAGCGGTGTTAAGTATTTTGGATACCACGACCCAAACGCTTGAATACAATAAACGCCTGGAACAAAAGTCTGCTGAACTGGCACGCATCGGTGAAGAGCTGCGCTCCGCGAATGAACGCCTGCGCGAACTGGATCGCCTTAAAGATGAGTTTGTGGCCATGGTCAGTCATGAGCTGCGCACACCACTCACTTCAATTCGCGCTTTTGCTGAAATTCTGCGTGATACTCCCGAGATTACCGCCGACAAAAAAAGTCACTTTTTAACGGTGATCGTTAAAGAAAGTGAACGCCTGTCACGCTTAATTGAAGAAATCCTTGATTTGGCCCGCTTGGAGTCTGGGCGGATGCACCTGGAGCCTAAAACCCTAGACTTTAACCAACTCAGTCAAGACTCGGTCGATGCCATTACCCAGCTGTATCAAGAAAGAGGCATTTCACTTAAAGTACTGCTGCCTGAAACCCCAGCTTGGGTTGTTGCCGATCCTGATCGGTTACAACAGGTCGTCATCAATTTACTTGATAACGCCCGTAAGTTTGCTGCTACCCAGGCTCCTGAAGTGCGTTTACAGTTACAACCCTGGAAAAAACACTGGCGACTGGCTGTTGAGGACAATGGCTCGGGTATTGCACCTGAAGAGCGCGAAAAAGTCTTTGAGAAGTTTCATCAAATCCAGCAGCAAGGCAACAGCAAAGATACTTCTCGGCCTCAGGGCAGTGGGCTGGGTTTACCGATCAGTCGTGGTATCATAGCCCACCTAGGCGGTCGCCTTTGGGTTGAAGATCCACTCACCCTAGGAGGTGCGCGCCTGGTAATAGAGCTACCCAGAGCGCCCGACCGGCAACAGCAGGTACAAAAAACCTCATGAATACCTCTCGCTTCAACACTCTAATGTTCTTGATGGCTGTTTTTGTCATCACGCAACGAGTGTTGACGCCTTTTCTAGTGCCTCCTCTGATCGCACATGAAGATGGCACGCTAGAGCTATGTAGCTGGCATGGCAGTCAACAACGCGTGCTGCTATCAGCAGACGGCGTAGGGGTCGAAAAACTCGCTTCAGAGGGACATTGCCCCGCCTGCACAGCATCAGCAGCCCTAGCTTTTAATGTCCACTCTACAGAAAGCTTGAGTCCAGTCCTAGCACAACTAGAGCACTGGAGCCAATCAGAATTAACGCCTGCACCCCACTACTTACTCGCTCTCCCTCGCGCACCCCCTATCCAGCTTGCTTAAGAAAACCTGATTAACGAGTGCACTCGCTGGTGCTGTGCTGACAACATCAATCAGGGGTTTCTTCAAGTTTTACTCTGCTGCAAAACTTTATTTCTAACCCGCTAAAGAAGCTGACTTATGAAAATTAATTTTCGCCTGCTGCTGGGAGGCCTCTTGGTTGTGGCTGTCTTAGCAGGCCTGCAGGTCTGGCAAGGCTTACAAAACAACACGGCTAGCCTCGCCAGCAAACCGACAGGCGCTAATTTCACGCTGCAAAGTATAGACGGAGACTTTTCTCTAAGCGATCTTGAGGATGACCAGCTCGCGCTGATCTACTTCGGCTATACCTGGTGCCCCGATATCTGCCCTATGTCGATGGTGTTCTTGGAGCAAGCCATGCAAGAGCTGCCAGCCAATCAACGCCGGCAGCTACAGCCTATATTCATTTCTGTCGACCCAGACAGAGACACACCGGAACGCCTAGCTAGCTATGTCGATTTTTTTGACGCTGACATTTTAGGCCTCACTCATCCCGATGAAGACTATTTGGAAGAGCTGGCTCGCAGCTATGGTGCTTTTTTCCGCAAGGTAGAACTCGACTCTGCCATGGGTTACGCCCTCGATCACACGTCTGAATTCTACCTCGCGAACAATCAGGGCGAACTCTTGGCAACTCTACCGCACTCCAGCAATGCCGAGCAGCTGCGCACAACTCTGACCTCGGCCTTAGAAGACCTCAACTAATTGCCCTTAACTTTTACCAAGGAATGAAGAGATTATGAAACCATTAAAAAACATCTTAACCAGCCTGCTGGCACTTAGCCTCTTAGCATCCGCTTCACTTTATGCTCAGGCTTTACATATTGAAGACCCCTACGTGAGGGCTGTACCCCCTGGTGCACCAGCAACAGCCGCTTTTATGGGCTTACATAACCCGAGTAATCAGGATCTGGCTATTGTTGATGCCAGCAGCCCTGTTGCTGAGGTTGTCGAACTACACACCCATACCGATGTTGAAGGCGTTATGCAGATGCGCCGCATTGATAAGATTGTCATTCCCGCTGATGGCACGACCGAGCTTAAACCAGGCGGCTTGCATTTAATGCTTATCGGGCTGCAACAACCTCTATCTTTAGATAGCCAGGTTGAAGTTACCCTTACCCTGGATGATGGCAGTCTGATTGAGCTTTCTATGCCCGTGCGCCGAGTACAAAGACCCATGCAGGGTGGCGGACAACATCAACATGGCAGCCACCATTAACCTAGCCATTGACTGCTGCCCATCACCAGGTTTGCTGGCCTGGTAGGCAAAAAGGCCAGCAAGCCCTTACAATTGAACCGAGGGTCATTAAAAGTGGCCCAGGTTCTTTTGTGTCGCTTGGACAAAACCTTTGATCAACTTTAAATCCAACTTCAATAGCTGCAGGCTACGCTCGCTGAGCTGACGCCGGTCCAACCAGGCATCAGGTTGGCGCCCTGCCTCCAGATCTGACAGCTGCTGTTGCAAGAGCAGTGCTTGCAGATTCTGCAAAGCCTCGCTTAAATCTTTAGCTTGCTGGGGTGTTAAACAGTTTTTGGCAACCAGGCTTGTTAAACGATCCTGGCTGCTGCCAGCGACTAGCTCACCCTTTAGTAAACAGGCCAGCCTGAGTGCCGACTGCAAGGGTAAAAGTGCCTGGCGCTTTAGATGAAAAGCGAAGGAGTGAGGGGCTTCTTGAGCAGGACTTACCAAACGATCCCAAGCATCCAAACCTACAGGTATTTCATCCAGCAAGGCCGACATCTCATGCAAAAAGCCACCTGCTTGCGGCAGTCGTTGCTCAATATGCTGTCGCAGCCGTTTCTCCAACTGCGATTGGCCATAAACCGTTGAAAAATCAAATAGGATATTCGCCAACTGCACGTGTTTCACCAAGCGACCACTCATCCAGAGCGTTAATTGCTCCTGCCACTCTTGTAGGGGTTTACGCCAGAGTGGCCAGCGTGCCATGACATGACCTTTGCACAAGGGAATACCAACGTCTGCAAGCTTAGTCGTAAACAGCTCACCCAGATGCTGAAACCAGGTATCAATTTCTTGATGCCTGGCTACAGGATAATTATCTAACAGCAAGGCATTATCCTGATCGGGGCGCAGCAGGCTTTCGCTACGAGCACCTGAACCCAGAATCACCACACTGAAGGTAACCGGTGGCTCGCCCCAGCCATGACTTTGCATCTGAGTTAATGACTCTTCAAGTGCGCGGTGATACAGCCAACGATTATGGTCACTAATGACCTGGCTAATACGCCAAGCAGGCAAATCAAAACGTTTCAGCAGCTTGACCAAATCCAGTTGCCAGCTTTTCACCTGATTGCTTTGTAAATCAGCTGGTAGTTGGTTCAACAGCTGCTGTAAAAGATCAAGTGCTTGCGGTGCAGCAGGCGTTGATACACCAGCAACGGCATTACTGCCAGGAAATAGCTGTCGCCAAGGTGATGAGCGCGTCAATAGCTGCATAAGCCCTCCCTGCAAAGCGAAAAGTATTATTTTTATTCAATTGGCCTTAGTGTAGCCTGATCTCACAACAACTGCAGAAGAAATAAAAAACCTGGCGCTAAGGCCAGGTTTTTAGTTCTTCTGCTCAACTCAATCTAAGACTTAACTGAAAAGGCTTAGCTGAGTTTGCGCCCTTTCTGAGCAGCGATACGCAAGCGCAATGCATTCAGCTTAATAAAGCCTTCGGCATCTTTTTGATCATAGGCCCCAGCATCATCTTCAAAGGTCGCAATATTTTCATCAAACAGGGTGTCGTCAGACACACGGCCCACAGGTATAACATTGCCCTTGTAAAGCTTGACTCTGACCTTGCCATTAACAACTTCTTGCGACTCATCAATCATCGCCTGCAGCATGCGACGCTCAGGGCTCCACCAGTAGCCGTTATAAATCACTTCAGCATAACGCGGCATCAACTCATCTTTCAGGTGAGCAACTTCACGATCCAGAGTCAAGGACTCAATCGCTCGATGCGCTTTGAGCATAATGGTGCCACCGGGCGTTTCATAACAGCCGCGCGACTTCATACCGACATAGCGGTTTTCTACGATATCCAAGCGACCTATACCGTGCGCACCGCCAATTTTGTTCAGTTTTTCTAAAACCTCATGGGGCTTTAAACGTTCGCCATCAATAGCGACGATATCACCTTTTTCATAGGTCAGCTCTAAGTAAGCAGGCTCAGCGGGTGCAGCTTCTGGGCTAACACTCCAGCGCCACATGGCCTCTTCTGGCTCCGCCCAAGGGTCTTCTAAAATGCCACCTTCATAAGAGATGTGCAGCAGGTTGGCGTCCATAGAATAGGGTGACTTGGTACCCTGCTTGGCAAAATCAACAGGAATCTTATGCTCTTCAGCATAGCTCATGAGTTTTTCACGCGACAACAAATCCCACTCACGCCAAGGTGCTATTACCTGGACACCTGGACTAAGAGCATAGGCACCTAATTCAAAGCGTACCTGATCATTACCCTTACCCGTAGCGCCGTGGGAAATAGCATCTGCACCGGTCTCCTTAGCAATTTCGACCAAGCGCTTAGCAATCAAGGGGCGGGCAATCGAGGTTCCTAGCAGGTACTCACCTTCATAGATGGTATTCGCACGGAACATGGGGAAGACATAGTCGCGTACAAACTCTTCACGCAGGTCTTCAATGTAGATTTCCTTCACACCCATCTGCTCGGCCTTGGCGCGTGCAGGCTCTAACTCTTCGCCCTGACCTAGATCAGCAGTAAAAGTAACCACTTCACAGTTATAGGTATCTTCTAACCATTTAAGAATAATGGAAGTATCCAAACCACCTGAGTAGGCAAGTACAACCTTTTTAATATCCGACATCGAAACTCCTTAACTGCTTCTAAACTGGCTGAGCAGGGGTAACTAACGAAAAAGGGGCAACAAAACGCAGCCCAGAAAAAGTAGGGAAAGTATAACTGATGACGCAGCCTAACCCTAGAGAAGCGGGCGAATTTCAAGCTCTCGATTCAGCTTGATTTCTACACGACGATTTTGCAACCGCCCCTGAGCGGTACGGTTATCAGCAACAGGGAAACGTTGACCATGAAACTGAGTGGTAATAATTTCTGCAGGAACACCGCGAGCAACCAAATAGTCCGTTACCTGGTGAGCGCGGTCATGCGACAATTCCCTGTTGCGTTCACGAGTACCAGTGGAATCTGAGTGACCATCAATACTAATGGATTCAATTTCGGGGTCCGCACCGACATAGCGCACAATTAAATCCAACAGTTCTTTTTGCTCTGCATTCAAAGCATTGCTACCCACAGCAAAGGTTAGGCTCACCTCACCAACCTGCTCAAAGTTCACAGGAATTAAGGCCGCCTGACAACGTTGAAATTCAGCAAATGCAGGGTGGAAGCGCACCGGAGTTAAACTAGCACGACGGGTATCAATACGAGCATCAGCGTCTTGCTGTATGAATGAAGGCATCCTTCCTTGACGCAAGGATTCAAGCACTAAGCGAGTTTGCTGATGGCCAATTTTTAAGGGTTCATCGGTTGTTTCAAGGCGGTAGTCACCCAAATGTTGGGTGCCCTGACCTGGCTGCCATTCGGGCGCCAGGGCAACCAGCTCAACACGGCCTTCTTGCAGAGAGTGGCGAAAGGTATCCACTTCCATCCGCACTCGGTCACCGGAACGATGAATAAAGCGGGCCACACCAAAGTCAGGGATATAGTGATTAAGCTCACACTGCAAAGGAGAAGGCTCACTGGCTTCCCAAACCACGCCTTCATAACCAGCACGCCAAGAACTAGCTTGAACCGGCGCAGCCAAAACAACCGGCAAAACCCAGCTCAGCGCTATTAGAGGCCAGTTATGAGGCGTTTTTTTGCGGTGGCGGGTAAGGTTAGAGTCTAACACCACGTCTTTAGCTTCCTTTGGAAATGGCTGAATTCACACGCTTACTTTACACCAGCAACATCGGCCATTACAGGAGAAACTTTAACAGAACCCAGCTCAAAGCATGTTAAGCTGTGTCGCCAAAGTCTTAATTCTTCAGCAGCTAGGAGGCCTGCGTGTCCAGCCAATCCAGTAATAAGCATCCTTTATCTCGCCGTTTCCGTGGTTATCTACCTGTCGTGGTAGACGTGGAAACCGCCGGTTTTAATGCTCGAACGGATGCCCTGCTTGAAGTGGCTGCGACCACACTCACTATGGATGAAAATGGGATGCTGATGCCAGAACAAAGCGTCTCGCGGCATCTAATCCCGTTTGAAGGGGCTAATATTGAGCAGTCAGCGCTGGATTTCACCAAAATAGACTTAACCAGTAGTTTTCGGCAAAGCCTCGCCATGGATGAAAAAGAAGCCCTCGCTGAAATCTTCAAGGTTGTACGCAAAGCCATTAAAGCTCATGATTGCACTCGAGCGATACTCGTCGGTCACAATGCCAGTTTTGATTTGGGCTTTATTAATGCGGCCGCAGAAAGGTGCAATATTAAGCGCAACCCCTTTCACCCTTTCTCCAGCTTTGACACAGCAACCTTAGCTGCCTTGGCCTATGGGCAGACAGTACTCGCCAAAGCCTGCCGTGCTGCAGGAATTAGCTTCGATAACAAAGAAGCCCACTCGGCCAGCTACGATACCGACAAAACAGCTGAACTTTTTTGTGCGGTGGTTAATACCTGGCATGATTTGGGCGGCTGGGAACTCGCCCTGAAAACCATGCCAGATCAGCTTTGATCAGGCTGCTGAAGCCGCGGCCTCTTCCACCATTTTCTGGAGCTCACCCTGCTGGTGCAGGTCTTGAATGATATCATTGCCGCCTACCAGCTCACCCTTAAGCCATAACTGCGGAAAAGTAGGCCAGTTAGCATACTTGGGTAGCTCAGCGCGAATATCAGGATGCTCCAGGATATTGACGAAAGCAAACTTCTGACCACACGCCATTAATGCCTGCACCGACTGACCAGAAAAACCACATTGTGGCAGCTGGGGGGTACCCTTCATATAGATCAGTACTGGGTTACTAGAAATTTGCTCTTTGATTGTTTCCAAAGTAGAAGACATGAAAAACACCTTTGGTTAAAATAATAGGCTTAAATTTTAAGCATTCGAAATACCTGACTAAGCTAGTCAATTTTAGCCATTCCCTCGGTCAGTTCACAAGCAGACAACGAAAATTTCTTGGCAATCTTGCCAGCCACTGAGCAAGTGCTTAGACTGAGTGGCTTTTCCAGGGCATAGCCCAAGTTAACAATGAGGATTTTTGCACCATGGCCGATACTGCCCTGATGCACACCTATGGTCGTTTACCAGTTGCCTTTGCTTCTGGCAAAGGGTCTTGGCTTACCGACACCCAAGGTAAAACCTATCTCGATGCCTTGAGTGGCATAGCGGTCTGTGGTCTTGGCCACAGCCACCCTGCAGTCACTCAAGCAATCTGCGAGCAAGCCGGCACCCTCGTGCACACATCCAACCTCTACCAGGTGCCTGTTCAAGAAGCAGCAGCAGAAAAGTTAACTCGCTTAGCGGGCATGGAGAAGGTTTTTTTCTGTAATTCAGGTGCCGAGGCCAATGAAGGAGCCATCAAGTTGGCTCGCTTGCATGGTCATGCTAAGGGTATCGATAAGCCTCAAATTCTTGTCATGGATAATGCTTTCCATGGGCGCACCCTGGCAACGCTGACGGCTACAGGCAACCGCAAGGTGCAAGCTGGCTTTGAGCCTCTCGTCAGCGGCTTTCTGCGCTGCGGCTACAATGATCTGGAAGCAGCAAAGCACCTGCTCACCTCCCGCAAAGACATAGCTGCAGTTCTGGTAGAACCCATTCAGGGTGAGGGTGGGCTGACCCCAGCTAGCGATGAGTTTTTAAATGTGCTTCGCGAGCTAACAGAACAGCAGGATGTTCTTCTTATGCTTGATGAGGTGCAGACGGGCAATGGCCGAACCGGCGAGTATTTTGCTTATCAGCGCTTTTCTTGGAAGCCAGATGTTGTTTCAACCGCCAAAGGCTTAGGCAATGGCTTTCCAATCGGAGCCGTCATGGCCCAAGGCAAGGCAGCTGCTCTCTTTCAGCCGGGGCATCACGGTTCAACCTATGGTGGCAATCCGCTAGGTTGTGCTGCAGTTTTAGCCGTCTTGAATACCCTTGAGCAAGACCAGCTTTGCCAGAGAGCACAACAGCTTGGCGCACAGCTACAACAAGATTTCTCGGCTGCCCTGGCTGACCTTGAGGGTGTGAAAGAAATACGTGGCCGAGGCCTGATGCTGGGTATTGAGTTAGACCGCCCCTGTGCTGAACTGGTTAACCAAGCCTTGGATGCCGGCTTTTTAATTAATGTCACAGCAGGTCAGGTTATCCGCTTGCTCCCCCCGCTTACTTTTAGCGATGCTGAAGCTAAACAGCTAGTTGAAGGCCTTTCACAACTGATCAGGAAGTTCCTCGCATGAGTGTCCGTCACTTTCTAACCCTTTCGGATCTTTCTCCTCAAGAGCTGGAAAGGGTGATTCAAAGAGCTATCGAGCTTAAGCGCCGCCATAAGGCCGGCCTTCTAGATGAGCCTCTAAAAAACAAGGTGCTAGCGATGATTTTTGAAAAATCATCGACTCGTACACGGGTTTCATTTGAGGCAGGCATGACCCAGCTTGGTGGTGCCGCTATCTTTCTTTCTCCTAGAGATAGTCAGTTAGGTCGTGGCGAACCTTTGGAAGATACTGCCAGAGTGTTGTCTGAGATGGTGGATGCAGTCATGATACGCACCTTCTCGCATCAAGACTTAGAAACCTTTGCCAGCTACTCCACCATCCCTGTCATCAATGCACTAACCGATGATTACCATCCTTGCCAGCTACTAGCCGATGTACAGACCTTTGTGGAATGCAGAGGCAGCCTTCAGGGCAAAACCGTAACCTGGATTGGTGATGGCAACAACATGTGCAATTCCTACATGCGAGCTGCTCGGCAATTCGATTTCCAGCTAAGAATCTGCTGTCCCGAAGGCTATGAGCCCCCAGCTGAGTTACTGACTGATTTTTCAGACCGCGTCCGCTTGGTACGTGAACCTGAAGAGGCCGTTAAAGAGGTTCAACTCGTGGTTACCGATGTTTGGGCTTCTATGGGGCAAGAAGAAGAGCAAAACCGCCGTAAAAGAGACTTTGCTCGCTACCAGGTCAGCCCTGCGCTGATGGACTTGGCAGCCAAGGATGCTCTTTTCATGCACTGCTTGCCTGCGCACCGCGGTGAAGAAATTAGTGAAGATATGCTAGACGACCCACGTGCAGTCGTTTGGCAGGAAGCAGGCAACCGCCTGCATGCACAAAAAGCTTTGCTTGAGTTTTTAATCGCTGGCTCGCCACTACAAAGCTAAAACATCTGTTCTACCTGGATGCAAGGCTAAAAAAAACCTGAGCACTAAGACTCAGGTTTTTTTATTAGCGATCTAAGCTTAGTGATCAGCTAAATCGCCTTCATGGGCATGACCATGCTCGATTTCTTCTTGACGCGCTTCACGAACAGAATCAACGCTGCCTTTAAAGTTCAAAGCAACGCCAGCTAAAGGATGGTTAGCATCAATGGTAACGGTTTCATCATTGGCTTCGATAACAGTCACGACCATAGCACCACCAGGCCCTTGGGTCTGAAACTGCATACCTGGCTCAATTTGCTCAACACCCTGAAAGGCTTCACGCTGAACCTGTTGAACCAGTTCATCATTTCTTTCGCCATAACCGTTTTCGGGCTGCACCTTAACGTCAAAATCATCCCCGGCTTGCTTGCCCTCTAACTGGGTTTCTAAACCTGGAATAATATTACTGTGGCCATGAAGATAATAAAGTGGGTTGCCGCCCTGCGAGGAGTCGAGAACCTGACCTTCATCATTGGTAAGGGTGTAATGGATACCAATGACTTTATTGGCTGCAACTTGCATAGACTTATCCTGTTTTTGATGAGTTGATCTCTAATTGTAACGACTAGCAAGCACTGAGCACAAATTTTCAGGAGTATTTTTCGTCAGCTACTTGCAAGCCAAGCCCCAGAGGTTAGACTGCAGCAAGGATTTTACTGCTTCAAGGAGAACTTGTGGTCTGCCAGCGTTACGCCCTGCTTTTCTGCCTAAGCTTACTCTTCTGGGTCGGTGGCTGCACCTCCACACCTCCACTTGAGAAAACAGCTCCACCTGGCTTTCAAGGCTTTTATCAACCAACAAGGGACGTCACTCTAGCTGAAGTCGCCCAACAACTCGGCCTGGGCCAAACAGAATTAGCCAGATTTAACCCTCGCTCACAAGAAACACCCTTAAGTCGTCAGCGACCCCTACGCCTTCCTGAGCGTAATGCCGATGCGCCAGCAGCAGGCCCCTACTATTATCGAATACAAGCAGGCGACACCCTCAGTAGCCTTGCGCGCCATTTTCACCTTGCCTTACTGTCTTTAATGCAGGCTAACCCTGGGCTGCAACCTGAACGCCTGGCCATAGGCCAACGCATTGTTATTCCTGTTCAGGGCCGGGACCTGAATGGCTATCGCTGGCCCGTCAGCAACCCTCAGATCAGAATTGACTTTTCTCAACAGCGCTGGGGGCTTCATCAGGGCTTAGCGCTCGAAACAACAGAGCGCCAAGAGGTTTTCCCTATAGCGCCTGGTCGAGTCGTTTTTGCAGGCGAAATGCGAGGTTTTGGGCGAGTGATTATTGTCGAGCATAGCCAGCAACGGCAATCCATCTATGCTTATTGCCATGCGCTCTTTGTGGAAGAGCAAAATCGGCTTTCAGGTCGCCACCCAGTCTGCTCAGCAGGCCATCAAAGGCAGCTCAACCGGCCCGGTATTTATTTTGAACTACGCGAGCAGGGCCAAGCTGTCTCACCTAAAAACTATTTACCTGCGCTTCCCTGGCAGACGAACTAGAACGCTGACTCACAACTCATGATTAATTTCATCAATCAGCAACTCATGGCGTTTTAAACTCACCAACCCTTTACGCCCCAAGCGACCAGCAACTCGAGCCATTAAACCCTCAATCAACACTAAAAAGGCTGCCATGGAATTGCTGTACCAAGTACTACTGGTTGGAGCAACAAAGGTTAATGAAGCCTCAGCCGCCAGCGGTGAGCCATGAGAGTCAGTAATCGCGATGACCTGCAGACCATGACTAGCCGCGATGCGTGCAGCGGCAACCGTACCTCGAGTGTAGGGAGCAGCACTGATAACAACCAAAACATCTTTTTCAGTTAACTCCGTCAAGCCATGAGCAATGCCGTGATGCGGATTACCCAGCAGACTGACATCAGAGCGCAACAAGCCCAGGGCATAGGCAAACAAATTGGCCATAGTATGCGCCTGCCGCAACCCATAAACCCGAACACGCGGTGCCTGTATCAGTAAATCAACAGACTCTTCCAAAGCCGCCAGGTCTAACCCTTTCAGCATTTGAGCAATATTGGCTGTTTCTTCTTCAGCCACTTGGGTCATAACCGCTAAAGAAGCTGGCGTTTGCTCTACCTCATCATCTTCCAGTAGTTGACCAGCCAAATCACTATAGAAGCTGGTTCGGTGCGTACGCGCCAAATGGTTACGAAACAACAACTGGAACTCAGCAAAGCTTTTGAAACCCAGCTTGCGCACCATACGGCTCAGCGTTGATGCGTTAACACCGGCCTGGGTTGCCAACTTGGAAATTGAAGCTGCAGCAACCTCATCAGGCTGATCCAACATTTGCGTTAAAGCAACCCTTGCCCGCTTACCTAGCTTTAATTCGCTTGTAGGAGAGTTAAGTGCTTGGAGTTTGCGTTTGAGTTCTTCTAGAGTTCGCGGTGCCAAAGCTTAATCTCCCGAGAGGCGCTGCTCCAGAAGCGGCTGAGCAGGTGCTTGAGCACGAGACTGAAACTCAACACGCACCCCCAGCTCATCGACCCAAGCAGTAATCAAACGTGCTGGCACCAAGTCGAAATAAATATTGCGAACACGCACACTCGCAAGAGCTTCCAGCTGCATCTCATCTTCAGGCATTTCTTCCAAGCTAATATCCTCAGGCGCTGTCAGGCTATGCTTAAAGCTTTCCGCTAACACCCAGAAGGGTATGCCAGCATCCTTGGCAGCTAAGGCCAGCAAGCGACTACCCGCTTTATTAACAAGGCTACCATCCCTAAGCAGGCTATCAGCCCCAACAATCACCTTGTCCGCTTGGGGCACGAAATAAGCCATCTGAGCTTCCGAAATAAACTGCACTGGAACTGCCAGCTTATTTAGCATCCGTGCCAATTTGCGCCCTTCCATGCTGGGTCGAGATTCAGTCAGGATCACTTCAAACTGAATACCGGCTTGATAGCAAGCATTAAACAACCCCATTACGGCTGAACTACTGCTCAGCGTCATCAGGGTCATGCCGTCTTTAATTTCATTCTTACACTGCTCAACGGCTTGAACTCTGGCAGAGTTCAAAGCTGTTATGACTTCCTCAGCCGCAAGCTGAGCGCTGACCCGCGCTGTTTTTAAATCTTCAGCTTCCAGCTCGGGCAGGCATTCAGACCAGCGCTGCAAAGCATTACCAACGGCCAGCCGACTAGGACGGGCAGCTGCGAGCTGCTGCACTAAATCGGTTAGCTCAGCAACAAATTCAGCCGTATCAACCGCATCACAGCAGTCAGCAAAATCAATCACATCTTCCAACGTTTTACGTGCCAAGGTGGTGGCGCCACTATTAAAGTCTTCCTTAACGGCCCTTAAGCGCCTGGCTTTGAAGTCTGCATTGTCTTTGGCGTAAATCACTTACCACCCTCTCCTTTTTATTAACGATCCAGCCTAGACTGAGATTTGAGTTCAGTTGCCGCTTGCAAACTTTGTCGAGCGAGCTGCTCTAAAATAGACCAGTCATCACGCAAAATTAACTCGCGGGGCAGCATCCAACTGCCTCCCAGAGCCACTACGCTAGGCAAAGCAAACCAGGATGCCATAGACGCTTGGTCTATCCCACCCGTAGGCACAAACTGAAGGTCAGGTAAAGGCGCGGCTAGAGCACGTAAATAATCAGGCCCACCTAAAACATCAGCGGGGAAGAGTTTGACCTGGTGATACCCTTGCATCAGTGCCTGCATTGCCTCGCCAGGCGTTGCCACCCCAGGTAAAAGCCTAATCCCCAACTTACGAGCTTCATCACCCAAGGCAGGATTCCAGCCGGGAGTCACCCCCAGCGTAATGCCAAGCTTTTTCAGGCGTTCTAGTTGCTCCAAACTGCGAATACTACCAGCGACCAGTGTGATCTGAGTAGATTTGAGCTGCTCCAGAGCCAGCCAGGCGGCCTCATCACGTAGCGTAATTTCTAGAACACCATAACCAGCTGCACCCAAAATTCTAGCCAGCTGCGTTGCAGCTTCGGGTACCACTTGCGCCCAAACAGGAATCAGTGGCTGTTCAGCCAGTAAAGACGCCCAGTCAAAGGGTGAGACCTGAGACATAGGATCACCCCTTTAACTTTGAATAAAATCACTAACCAGCTGGCCAAAGGCATCAGCCTGCTCAGCATGCAACCAGTGGCCTGCGTCCAAGTCTGCTAGCTGAAGGTTAGGAAAGCCACGTTTAAACTCATCTAACAAGGCGTCTTCTACATAGTCAGAACGAGTACCTCGTATCGCTAAACAAGGGCCAGAAAAAACTCGTCCTTCAGCCATAGCAGGAGGCGCATCAATGATCGATTGATAATCGCGGGCAATCTCTTCAACAGCCACACGCAAACGCAAGCCATCTTCAGTACGAATCAGGTTCGTCAGTAAAAATAAGCGAGTTTGCACATCATCGACATAGTCTGCCAGCAGGTGATCCGCTTCACGCCGTTCATGCCAGGGTTCACGTGCAAACAGCTCTCGCAGACCGGCAATAATTTCCGAGTGGGTGTGTTCATAGCGAACAGGGGCAATGTCAGCCAACACCAGCTTGTCAACACGACTGGGGTAGCGCAAAGCAAACTCCATGGCTACCTTGCCGCCCATAGAGTGCCCAAGCAAGCTAACCTGGTCTAAGTCTTCACTGTCCAACCAGTACAAAAGGTCTTCAGCTTGCTGACTATAATTCATACCCAGAGCATGAAAACTACGTCCATGATTACGTAGATCCAAACACCAGACCCCTAGCTCATCACTCCAACGCCTGGCTAAACCTCGCCAGTTATCGGCACTACCAAAAAGTCCATGCATAACCACCAAGGGTTTGCCTTGACCAAAACGCTGGTGCGCAAGAAGACTACTCATGAAAGACTCCTATAACGGGTAATTCCTGCTTTCATGAGATTATGCCAACAACCTGCCCCTAAATACCAATTGAAAAGGCATTTTCCTGTGAGAGGATGTTAAAGCTGTGCTGCTTTTTGCGGTGCAACCCTCAACAGCCGCTGCTGCAACCAAGCCAGGAAAAGGCCATAAGCGGGCAAAAAGAACAACAAGGAAAGCACTAATTTGAAGCCATAATCCACTAACGCAATTTCTGGCCAATGAGCAGCCATAAAAGCATCCGGGCTCTTGTGGAAGGCCGCAGAGAAAAAAACCAAAGTATCCAGCGCATTACCAAAAATCGTCGAAACGGCTGGAGCTACCCACCAATAGGCTGCATTGCGTAAACGTTCAAATACCTGAATATCTAAAAGCTGACCCAGCAAGTAGGCCAAAAAACTAGCTAGAGCAATACGCGCAACAAACAGATTTAACTCTGTTAGACCGGCAAATCCAGCAAAATGCCCCTGTGCAAAAACCACAGAAATAAAGTAGGAAAGCAACAAGGCTGGAAACATCACAGCAAAAATAATGCGTCTTGCCAGTTCTTTGCCAAAAATCCGCACCGTAAGGTCAGTCGCTAGAAAAATAAAAGGAAAAGTCAGCGCACCATAGGTGTTATGCCAACCCCAAAACTCAAAGGGAAACTGCACCAGGTAGTTACTGGCTGCAATAATAGCGATATGCAAGAGGGCAAGATAAACGAGGACTTGTCGGAATTGCACAGGGGACAGAGACAGCATGGCTGGATCCTTTTTTTGTCAGGGGGCGAGGGAACCCTGGATGAATGAAGGCACGCATTATAGGCAGACGGCGCGCAAATAAAAAGCCCCTGCAGTGGCTGCAAGGGCTTCAAGAGCTGGCTGATATAAGGAAGCCAGCTGGCTATCAGCTAACCAGCCCCTGTCCTTTCATAGCCTCCTCAATCTCACTCAAGCTGGCAGGATCATCAATGGTCGAGGGCACCTGATACTCCTTGCCATCTGCGATGTTACGCAGAATCTTGCGCAGAATCTTGCCGGAGCGAGTCTTGGGCAGGCGATCGACCACCAGGGTTTGCTTATAGCAGGCAATGGCACCGATTTCTTTACGAACCAAAGCTGCCAGTTCTTTTTCCAGCTCCGCAGGGTCACCATCCCAACCATCTTTGGTGATGACCAAGCCAACGGGTAGCTGACCCTTCAACTCATCCGCCACACCAATAACCGCACATTCAGCAACACCCGAATGGGAAGCAACTATCTCTTCCATTTCACCCGTAGATAAACGGTGGCCGGCAACATTAATCACATCATCAGTACGACCCATGATGAACAAATAGCCGTCTTCATCGAACTTACCCCCGTCACCGGTCAGGTAATAACCTGGGTAAGCTGCCATGTAAGAGCTTTCATAGCGTGCATGATCACCCCAAACACTGGTCAAGCAACCTGGTGGCATAGGTAGTTTGATACACACACTACCCTCTTCATTAGCAGGAGCCTGCTCACCTTTGGAATCAAGGATTTGCACATTAAAGCCGGGCGTTGGATAGGTGGCCGAACCCGCTTTCGGCTCTACAGGTTCCAGGCCCATCATGTTGCCTGCTATAGCCCAACCCGTTTCTGTTTGCCACCAATGATCAATAACAGGTACCGGTAGTAGCTCATTGAGCCAATGGTAGGTTGGAGGATCTAAACGCTCACCAGCCAGGAACATCGTCTTCAAGCTAGAGATATCGTATTTTTCCAGCATCTTACCTTCAGGGTCTTCTTTCTTAACAGCTCGGAAAGCAGTAGGTGCAGTAAAGAAGCCACTGATCTTGTACTCTTCAATCATGCGCCAGAAAGCACCGGAATCAGGTGTTTTAACCGGTTTACCTTCATAAACCACGGTCGTACAACCCGCCAGCAAAGGGGCATAAACAATATAAGAATGGCCTACAACCCAGCCCACATCAGAGGCAGCCATAAAGACCTCACCTGGCTCGATGTTGTAAACCGTTTTCATACTGTATTTCAAAGCAACTGCATGCCCACCGTTATCTCGTACGACACCTTTAGGCTTGCCTGTAGTACCTGAAGTATAAAGCACATAAAGCGGATCTGTGGCTTTAACAGGAACAGGATCAACCGCGTCTGCTTTGATCACCTCTTCCCAATCCACATCCACAGGCGCATTCAGCTCACAGGTTTGTTGTGGGCGCTGGAGTACAACCAGGTGTTCAGGCTTATGCTGTGATTGCTTGATCGCTTCATCAAGCATGCCTTTGTAGGGGATCACTTTGCTAACTTCGATGCCGCAAGAAGCCGAAACGATGACTTTCGGCTGAGCGTCATCAATACGTACAGCTAGCTCATGAGGAGCAAAACCGCCAAAAACAACTGAATGCACAGCACCTAAACGGGCACAGGCATACATAGCAACCAAAGCTTCAGGCACCATTGGCATATAAATGACAACACGGTCGCCTTTTTCCACGCCTAATTTACGCAGGCCACCAGCAAACTTGGCTACCTGGTCACGCATCTGGCGATAACTCAATTTCGATTGAGTGTTGGTTACTGGCGAGTCGTAAATAACAGCCGTTTGATCAGCACGACCATTTTCGACATGGTAGTCAAGCGCACAGTAGCTTGTATTAAGTTCACCATCGACAAACCAGCGCCAAGCACCCTTGTCATCTTTTTCTAGGATTTTGGTTGGCTTTTTATACCAAGGAAGTTGCTCTGCCTGGTCTCGCCAGAAGTCTTCGGGCTGATTAATGGAGCGCTCATACTCTGCTTTGTAAGTCATCTTTTCCTCTGCACCATTTATTGATTAACACCCTTGAGTGTCAACACTTATAAGAATTTACTCGGTAACTCTAAAGCAGATCAGCAGATTTGCAACTAATACAAAAGGCGAAAGAATGAAAAAAACCCTTTAATTACAGCCTACTAAAAAACAAAAAACCTAAACCCAGACTTCAGCCAAGGCGCTGAAATTGCTGACAATCCAACCTCCGAGGCTCAACCTGGTAAAAACCTTATCTTTATCTGCAGTCAAAAACCTCATCAACCAGCAGTGAACAACCGCTGCAAAAGAGTTAGAATGCGAAATGAAAAATATACAAATCAATAAAATAACAACCTATACATTTTCTCAGCAGCCGAGTTTAAGCGCATGAAACAACCTAGTGGTCCGATGATCAATGAACTCAGAAACAACGCCCAGCAAGCAACTACTCTGCTTAAAGCACTAGCCAATGAAAACAGGCTTATGATTCTTTGCTACCTGGATGGTAAGGAAATGTCGGTCAGCGAACTGAATGAGTGCCTGGATTTGAGCCAATCTGCTTTGTCGCAACACCTGGCCATATTAAGACGTGATGGTTTGGTACAAACACGGCGAGAATCACAAACTATTTACTATTCCTTGAAGGGTGAGGAAGCACAACAAGTCATCCGCACCCTTCACAGCATGTATTGCAGTTCTTAGTGCTTAAAAGGCGCCTGTAGCTTAGGCCACCAGGCCAGCAGGCGCCCCTCGGCTACCTTAGCGACCTGCAAAGCCAACCGCTCAGCCAGGGGTTGCTGCTTTTTCAAACGCAGCTGATAAACCTCTGCTGTTTCCATTTTCTGCATCAAATAGTCTTCACTCGTCATTAAGCGGTCTACCAAGTTCAAGCTGACAGCCTGCTCACCGTACCAAACCTCTCCTTTAGCAACACGATCTATGTCGAGTTCAGGCCGATGGCGCTGCACATAAGCTTTAAACAAGCCGTGGGTTGCTTCCAGATCATCAATAAATTTCTGTCGTGCCTCTGGGGTATTTTCACCCAACAGCGTCAAGGTTCTTTTATATTCACCTGCCGTTAAGACTTCATAGTCCACCTGGTTCTTTTTTAGTAGCCGATTAAAATTAGGCATCTCAGCAACTACGCCGATAGAACCTATCACGGCAAAGGGTGCCGCCAGCAACTGCTGCCCAGTAACGGCCATCATATAACCACCAGAGGCAGCAACCTTATCAATACAAACCGTCAGCCTTAGCTCTCGATCACGCAACCGCTGCAACTGTGCAGCAGCATAACCATAGCTATGCACCAGACCACCAGCACTTTCCAGACGAACCACGACTTCATCTTCTGAGCGCAGCAACCCCAGTAGACAAGTAATTTCTCTGCCTAAGGCCCCTGCCTGGGTAGCGGCTAAGTCCCCTTTAAAATCCAGTACAAACACTCGTGGTCGCTGGGCCAGCTCAGCATCCCGCTGTTTTTTTTGCTGCTTTGTTTGCTTACGCTCCTGTTTTAAAAACTTACCGGTCAACCACTGCTCCTGCACACCTTCGCGCTGTTCCTCCAACTGCTCATTCAGCGAATAAATTTCTACTTGCTCTTGGTCGGAGCGACCACGTTTCATACTGGCCAGGACACCAATAACCAGAAAAGTGACCACAGCAAAACTTAGCAGCTTTAATAAAAAACCTAGGTAGTCCACTAAAAACTCAGGCACTTAAGCCTCCTCATCGACATCAGTTACAACAGGGGTTGATTAAAACATACGTTTGAAATAAGCTGGGTGCTTACTCCAACAAAACAAGAGGATACTCTCATGGCAGACATCAACGCTATTATTGAAGGCCTGAATGACAAGTTCAATGCAGAGGCTGCCAGCGGCATGGACGAAGTCTTTCAATTCAGCCTAGAAGATGCGGACCCCTACCATATCATTATTCAGGAAGGTCAATGCCAGATTAACCCAGGCGAGCATGACGACCCTTCAGTTACTTTGATTATGAACAAAGAAACGCTTAAAGGCATACTCACAGGTGAAGAAGATGGTATGCAAGCTTTTATGGCTGGCAAGCTGCGTGCTGAAGGCGACATGATGCTAGCCACCAAGTTGAGCGCCCTCTTCCCTGTTTGAGTTCCCTGAATACCCTGACCCTGCAAACCTTTGGCAGCTTCTAAGCTGCCTTTTTTCGTGTTAACCACTTCAGGCTGTTAAGTTCGCTAGTCATCAAGCCCAACATTCGGTAACATTAGTAAACTTTGCAATACCGAGGTTCGCTTGATTAGTCTTCTCACCAGCAAATTCCGCTCACTTCGCTGGTTTATCTTCTTTACTATTCTCGTAAGCTGCCTAGTCGTCTTCTTGGGCACCTCGATCATTACGTCGTTGCATTATGAAAACTTGATGGCCCAGCAAGCTAAAAACATGCTGGCACTGCCGGTAACGGTTGATGTCCGTCTTGCCTATATCCTCAGCTTCGTATTCTTTTCAGTCATTGTTATGGCTCTTGCTGCGCTGATTTCGCACCTGGCTACTCGTCACATACACCTCGCGGTTAATGAGTTTCAGCAAGAAATCAAAACAATAGAAACAGCCCAAGATCTTAGAGCTTTTGATGCCCGCCCAGAACAGTTCTTATTTGAGGAGCTCAGCGACGCCTTTGCCGGCGTTAATCAGCTAGCCCAACGCCTGGACTCTATACTGGTCGACAAGAGTTTGCTGCAAAAAGCCTTAGACCTTGCCGAGCAGGAAGACCGCATGGCAGCGGATATTCTTTATGGCCATCTGATTGAAAAAAACGCTGAAAGCCCCCTAGGCATAGCTCACCGTATTCGCTCTTCTAGCCACTTTAGCGGCGATATCGTCTTAGTCCGTACCGCACCTTCCGGAAGCGTTTTTGTGCTCTTGGCTGACGCAACTGGGCACGGACTATCAGCGACGATTACCATCATGCCAATTATTTCTGTCTTTGATGCCATGGTAAAAAAAGGCCATGAATTGCCCTTCATTCTTCGAGAAATGAACAAGCGCTTATTAAAGGATCTACCTGATGACCGCTTTGTTGCAGCAATTTTAATGGAAATCAGGCCTGGCGACCAAGAGCTGCGTCTGTGGAACGGTGGGATGCCAAGAAGCCTTGTCCTCAACCCTCATCGCCAGCTAGTCACTAGTCTACGCTCTCAGCATATGGCTCTGGGCATCCTGGATGATAGCCTGTTTGATGCTACAACGGAACGCTTACAGTTGCCCGCTGAAGGTTACCTGCTTTGCATGAGTGATGGCTTGGCTGAACAGCGGAGTCAGACACAAGAAGCCTTTGGCGAAGACAGGCTGCTCGCCTGCCTAGAGCAGAGCCAGGGCAAAGCGGTTATTCCAACACTACTTGAAGCCGTAACTCAGCATGCAGGCAAACAAGTACCTGATGACGACATTTCTATGGTGGTGCTTGACTTTGAACGCCTCAATCAACACTGGGCAAAACATCAAACAACAAGCTTGCAGCCGCCACAGCTGCCTTCCTCTGCTTTTCAGTGGCAGGTGCGCATTCAGGGCGAGCAGCTGACTAATCAAAACCTCCCCGCGATCATCAACGACTTTTTACAAGCGCTTAAACTGGATGCTCAGCTAATCCACCGGATTTTCAATATCAGCTTACTTCTGCTGGACAAAGGCCTGAATGAAAACCTTTTACAACTTGCGCCCCAGTTACGCCAACAGTATCTGAGCCGTGAAGGTGAAGCAGGGTTACAAAGCTACTATCAAAAACGCAAAGAAGCCCTATGCCAGCTAGATGAGCAAGCCTTTTTAGAGTTTCGTATTCAGAATCTACCTGGTCAACAGCAGGAGGACGCTAAACTCCAGCTGGATTTAATCGATAACGGTCAGGGAACGCCTTCCCCTTTTGAGGCTAGACTACTAGAGGAATGGCAGGTAAAAGATGCGCAGCTATTGGCCGGTGGCCACCATCAACGCATCACTCTCTAGTAGCTGACTAGAAAAGATCCACTTCGCCAACTTCGGGCTTGCGCTCCACCTGCTTCAGGTACTTGTTCTCCCGCTCAACAATAGTTCTATTGTGCAGGCTATTAATTTTTTTCAGCATCACTTTGCCAGTCTGCGGAAAGAAATGCACCTTACGCGGGTAAATATCTAAAACATCTTTAGCGACTATGGGAATACCTTCATTGCTAAGGTGCTCTAAAACAAATTGCACATTGCGCTCACCAACATTAGCAAAGTTAAAGTCTTTAATAACCTTACCACCACCAAAAACCTTGGCTTCCAGTCGTCGCCGTTGCGCGCCTAGCTTTAACAAGTGGTTGACCAGGAGCTCCATAGCATAAACACCGTAGCGTGCTGATTCATTCAAAGGTGAAGCTTCTGCAGAGCGATCATGCGGTAATAAAAAGTGATTTAAGCCACCTACACCCGAATAGTTGTCTCTCAAGCAAACAGCAACGCAAGAACCCAAGACCGTAACCAGCATTTCACCGTTATCGGTTGCAAAGTATTCCCCAGGTAAAACCTTGACTGCAGGCACTTCAAAGTGACGGTCGTAATAGTGCGAAAGAGCAAAGTGTTTATCAACTTCTATATCCATAACCGCTCCCGCTACTCTAAGGTCGCTATGACAAAACAACCACCCTTAGTATAGTGTAGCGCTGAAGCTAACTTTTTAACTAAGAGGAGTCCACGTCCAGAAAGACCATCATCCGCTCGGGTAATCACTTTTTGTACATCAAAGCCCTTACCATTATGCTCAATTTCCAGAAACATGGCTGAGGGCCTACGGTCTACATCCCAGTCCAGCTTAACTCTTAACCAATTATCTGAAGTTAAAGACCTTAAGCGCTGCTCGCGCTGAACATAGTATTCTGCAAAACCCTCACCTTCATCTTTTATCGAAGACTCCAGATCTAATAAACCATGTTCAATCGCATTATTGGCCAGCTCACTAATTACTGTAAAAGCTCGCTGACAAAAGGGCTGAGGAAAACCCATATCCTGTAAGTAGTCGTTACATAGCGCGGGAATCTCTTGGTGGGTCAACTGACGCCCCGACAGCTTAATTTCCCAGGTGAAGCTATCAATTTCTAATAAGTGAGCTAGGCTGGCTTGTGCTTGATACTGCTGATGCTGGAAGTAAATCAGCTCTGGAAAGTGAACATAAAAAAGGGAAACATCATCATCAAACCTTGGAACCCCTGAAAACTCTTTCAGCTCGGCAATCAAACTGCTAATCAAGCTGTGGCGTGAAGCACCTGCAAGCACACTGAGCAAACGATGAATACCATAGAACTCATCCAAGGCATTAACCTGCTCAGTTAAACCATCTGAGCAACCAAATAACCCGCCTGCTGCCGTTAACTGAAAACGCTCCACCTCAGCATTAAAACTTAGATTATCCAGAATACCCAAAGCCATGTTCTTGGATGGAAAACTATCAATAACCCGGCCTTCCTCATCTAAATGATAAAGAGTTGGCATGCCTCCATTCCAGATACCGACCTGGTCATGGAGCACATCTAACTCTACTAAAGAGGCGGCTACAAAACGATCCGGAGGCAACTTGAAATGCAGCTTACGGTTCATTTCTCGGACAATCATGGACAGGGCATAGCCCTTGCTAACCATGCCATGAAACACATCGACCAAGGGCAGCAAAGTCATCGTTGCTGACAACCCGTGGCCCATAGCATCTGCATGCAAAATAAAGGTGCTGCCGGAAGGAGAGGTCTTTGCCAGTATCAGGTCACCACAAAAATCACTGCTGGCATTTAGGTAGCGGTTAAAGCCACGAATAGTGTCAGATACATGGTCTAGCAGATTGTTATAAAACACATAGGAAGCCATTTCCGCTTCACGATTACTGAGATCAAGCAAGCGTTCGACTTCGGCTTTTTGCTCTATAACACGACGAGACAAGCAGACTTTATTGAGTAAAGATCTGGCTTTAAGCGACAAACGCTGAGGATTAATGGGTTTAATCAGGTAATCATTGATACCCAGTTCAAAACATTGGCGTAGCAGGCCTTGGTCTTCTTGAGCTGCTAAGAGGATAACGGGTATCTTAAGCGTTGGCTCTTCAGGCTGTGGCAGAAGTTTAACTAACTCTATGCCTTGGCCATCAGGCAGCTCTTGATCAATAACAAATAAGTCAAAATCTTTTTTTTCATGCAGCAGCTGAGTTGCTGCGTGCAAACCCTTAACTGCAGTAACCTCTAAGCCTTGCTCATCGAATAAATCAACCAAACTTTGCTGCAAAAGCGGGTCCGGCTCGACCAGAAGCAAAGCATAACGGGCTGTTTCTGCAGTTAAAGTAGTGGTCATTGAACGTCTACAAGCTTATTAATATTAGCAACATCCAAAATTTCTCTAGCCGTTCCTTGCACATTTCTGATTTGAACCTTCTTATTGACGGCGGCGGCTTTTTTGTGAAGATAAACAATCATCCCTAAAGCTGCGCTATCAAGGTAGCTAACCACAGAAAAATCAAGAGAAATGACTGAAACTGCTTCATCTTTTAAGGCTGCACCCGTCTCATCATTAAATTTCTTGTGGCAGCTAAAATCAAACTTTTCTGGCAAACGAGTTACATAAACACTCGACATGCAATTAACTCCTGAAGGTTAAAAAAGATCAATATCACCGCTATCCATCGAACTGCTGGATACGGGGTTAGATTTACGTTCTTCTCGAGCTTTTTTGAACTGCTCAATACTTGCTATCAATGCGGTATGAAACTGATGGGGGTCATCTGCGCCTTTTTGCAAAGCTTCAACTAAAAGTAGCAAGTGGCTTTGCTCTGCCACCGTATGCTGAATAGTTTGAGTGCTCATATCTTCAAACTGCAAAGCACGCATGGCATTAAACAGAGCATGGCTTAAACGTTCAGATAGCCCCTCAAGTTCCTCAGTAACTTCCTGGTCGCTGGCCGACTTAGCAACCAATAGCTCGATGGCTGCCTCGACTTCCTTTTTGGCATGCAAAATAAAACTCATATCCTGAGAAGCAATTTTACTGACATCAGAAACGAGCTTTTCAATGCGACCGTTCATTTCTTTAAGGTTGTATTGAATTCTTCGACTAAACTCGGCTGAACGCGTCGATAAAGAACGAACTTCATCGGCAACCACAGCAAAGCCGCGACCATGCTCACCGGCCCTGGCTGCTTCTATCGCTGCATTCAAAGCCAATAAGTTGGTTTGCTCTGAAATGGTATCGATATCGCCCAAAGCTTTCATTAGCTCAGGCATCCCCTGAGACAGCTCAGAGACCCGCTCTAACATCTCCATCAGGTCAGCACTGGTTTGTACTGAGCTCTCAACAAAGTTATTCAGTGTTTTAAGCGTATCTTGTGCAAAATTTTTCATTTGCTTTTGAGGACTAGAGTCATCCACTTGGCTGCCATATAAGAGGGCCTGAACCAAGCTCTGTTGATGATCTAGGTCTCCTTTAAAATCATTAAAGGCTTCTCGAAGGGTATTGAGAGCATCACTTTGCATCTTTTGCAGCGAATCCATATCTTCTTTTGACTCAGCAACCACCGATGCAATGGTTTCACCTATTTGATGGTAGTCACGCTGCAAATCCACTTCAGAAATACCTTCAATAAAGGCATCTGTATTAGGATCAGGCAGTTTTTTAATGCGCTGCTTAGCTCTCTCACGCAAAGGTAAATAACCTAGCAAAAAACCACCAGGTACAAAAACCAAACCGACTAACCAACCCGGCAACCACCACCCTAAGAGGCTTGCAACCAGGGTTAGGCAGACCAGCAACACCCATACGAGCTGCTTGTTCATTACTTTTCCTTAAAAAACACTTTTAAACACGATTAATCCTCTGCCCTAAGCGCTCAATCACGCGACCAGGTAGATCGACTAAAGGTAACACTTCAACTGCAGCACCTAAAGCGATCGCTTCTTTAGGCATACCAAAGACAACACAAGAAGCTTCGTCCTGAGCCAAGGTAAAGGCCCCTGCTTGACGCATTTCCAGCAGACCGGCAGCACCATCACGCCCCATACCCGTCAAAATAACACCCACTGCATTAGCACCGGCTACCTGAGCTGCTGAATGAAACAGCACATCAACCGAGGGGCGATGACGATTAACCAAAGGGGTATCCAAAAGTCGCGTCATATAGTTAGCACCACTGCGAGCAATTTCTAAGTGTAAATTACCTGGCGCAATATAAACATGACCTGGGAGTACCCTTTCATTATGACTCGCTTCTTTTACTTTTAGCTGACACTCACGATCCAGGCGCTCAGCAAAGGTGCGAGTAAAATTCTCAGGCATATGCTGAGTAATTAAAATCGCTGGCATATCGGCGGGCAAGTCAATTAGAAAGTCTTTGATGGCTTCAGTTCCACCGGTTGAAGCACCAACAAACACAACCTTCTCTGTTGATGAATAGCGCCCAGCCTGGCTTGATAAAGCAACCCCTTGCGCACGACGAGCTGCAGCTACCTTCTTACGATCTTGCGTTTTTGCTCTGATTTTAGCTGAAGCACAGGTACGTAACTTCTCAGCGATTAAGTCTGAGTAGGAGGTCATGCCAGCAACGATATCGACTTTGGGCTTGGAAATATAATCAATTGCACCGAGTTCCAAAGCTTTCAAGGTAACTTCAGAACCCTTGTCCGTTAGTGAAGACACCATTAACACGGGCATGGGTCGCAGGCGCATCAACCTTTCTAAAAAGTCCAAGCCATCCATGCGTGGCATTTCAACATCAAGTGTTAAGACATCTGGGTTATGCTTTTTAATCAACTCTCGCGCAACAAGAGGATCAGGCGCAGTTGCAACCACCTGCATATCCGAGTGGGCATTAATAAGCTCGCTGAGCAGGCGGCGAATGAGTGCTGAGTCATCAACCACTAAAACGGAAATTTTCGAAGAATTCATTAGCCAAAAAGCTCTACATTGCCAGCCACTTCAATCGACATAAGGCGCTGCACATATTGCGCCTCTCGATCAAAAATAGTTGTGTTATTTAAGCGTTTCAATTTTTTGACCAAAACTCGTCCTGACGCTGGAAAAAAATAAACTTTTTGCGGCCAAGGGCCGAGCAAACTCTGGCTAGCCACCGGAATATTTTCAGCTTCCAAATAGCTCAACAGAAACTCAGCATTACGCTCACCGATCACCTGACTACCTGCTGCAGCCAAAACATCGCCACCACCAAAAACCTTGGCTTCCAACTGATCTTTGCGTGCACCCAGCTTATACAAATGATTCAGCAAAACTTCTAAAGCATGACTACCGTAACGCACCGAAGGGTCAACTAGCGTTTGCTCTTGGCTATCCAGGGGTAGCATAAAATGGTTAATTCCGCCTAACCCTGCAACTCGGTCATAAATACAAGCAGAAACGCAACTACCCAATACTGTCACAATTAACTTGTCTTGGCGAGTCACATAGTATTCACCTGGCAAAACCTTGACTGCTTCCATTTCAAAGTAGCTATCAAAGTAAGTAATCGGTGCCCAGGCTTCAGGCTCTGAGTCGAGATACTCCTGCTCCACTGCCAGCTACCTCTTGTTAACTGGCATAAACACCGTTTTGCCTTTTAAGCGAAAGAGATCGCTAGCATGTTGGAAGCTCTCTGAGTGACCAGCATAAAGCAAACCCTCTGGCTTGAGCAGAGGATGAAAGCGTGACAGAACTTTATATTGAGTAGGTTTATCAAAATAAATCATGACATTACGACAAAAAATCGCATCAAAAGGCCCTTTCAAAGGCCAGTTGGGTGCCAGTAAATTCAAGGAGTTAAAGTGAACCAGGTCGCTTAACTGAGAGCGCACCTTGACCATGCCAGCATGCTTGCCCTTACCACGTACAAAAAAGCTTTTGACGCGGTCATCACGCATTTTGGCAACTCGGTCTGAAGCATAAACACCACGTTTCGCCTGCTGCAAAACGTTGGTATCGACATCAGTCGCCAGAATTCTGACCGGTGGAGTCCAGCTGCCAAAGGCTTCTATTGCCGTCATCGCCAGAGAGTAGGCTTCTTCACCCGTTGAGCAGGCACTTGACCAAATCTTTAAAGGACCACGGCTTTTATCGGCTGCCTGCAGCAGTTGTTCTGCTAAGAGATCAAAGTGGTGCTCTTCACGAAAAAAGGCAGTCAGGTTAGTGGTCAGCGCATTGATAAAATCCTGCGCTTCGTCATCGTTCTCTTCAAGCTGATGCAGGTACTGCTCAAAGGTTGTTAAACCCAAGGTGCGTAAACGTCGCGCGATACGGCTGTAGACCATATCGCGCTTTTTAGGACTCAGGAAAATACCCGCTCGCTCGTGAGCAAGATCACGAATTCGCTCAAAGTCCTTATTTGTAAAATCAAATTCGCGCTCTTTGTCGCTCACAACAACCTCTCAAAGAATTCAGAACTCTTCCCATTCATCATCAGCCTGACGCTTGGGTGGAGGAAGAGGTGCCTTACGTTTAGACGATGGCGTTGGCTTTGACTGAGACTGCCTAGGCGCTTTTTTAGTAGCCGCCTGAGCAGCCGCCAACTTAGGCTGGGTTTGAGTATCCTTGGTTTCTGGGTCAACGACAAAGACACTAACAGCAACCTCCAGGGTACCCGACTGCTCCTCAAGAGATTCGGCAGCGGCGGCGGCTTCTTCGACCAAAGCCGCATTCTGCTGAGTGACATCATCCATTTGCATAATAGCCTGATTAACCTGCTCAATGCCTTGGCTTTGCTCATCCGACGCCGCAGAAATTTCTGACATAATGTCAGATACTCGCTGAATAGCCTTTACAATTTCACTCATGCTTTCACCAGACGCCTGGACAACAGCACTGGTTGCTTCAACTATTTCACCATCTTTTTTAATTAACTCTTGAATTTCTTTCGCTGCAGCGGCTGAACGCTGGGCCAACGAACGCACCTCTCCGGCAACCACAGCAAAACCTCGACCCTGCTCACCAGCTCGCGCCGCCTCAACTGCAGCGTTAAGAGCAAGTATATTAGTTTGAAAGGCAATACCGTCAATCACCGAAATGATTTCGCTCATCTTCGCAGCACTTGCGTCCAGCTCATGCATTTTAGTAACTGCTTCAGCAACTTTAGAGCCGCCTTGTTTGGCAACCTCACTAGCACTGGCACTCAGCTGATTCGCCTGGTGAGCATTGTCAGCATTTTGTTTAACGGTTGATGTTAGCTCTTCCATACTAGAAGCGGTTTCTTCCAGGCTGGAAGCCTGCTCTTCAGTGCGCTGAGATAAATCTGTATTACCAGCTGCAATTTCTTGAGCTGCTGTGTTAATGGAAGCAACTGAAACCTTGATATCGCCAATTAGTTTCTGGAAACGCGACTGCATGGCATCCAAAGCACGCATTGCCTGTCCAATTTCATCCTGGCGCGCAGTATCGATCACCTGATTCAGCTCACCTTGACCCAAATGATCAAAGTGATCGATCAATTTGCGTAGAGGCTTAACAATGCTGAGCATCAGCAAGAACAACAAGCCAGCTGAAAGAGTAACCAACACGAGTGTCAAGGTAATCAAGCGCGCAAGGGCCGACTGAGCCTCTTCAACAGCATTACTGGCATCGGCTGCAGAGCGCTGAGCATTACCTTCGACCAACTCAACGAAGGTAGAACCCATAGCATCCGAAATAGGCACCATGCGCTCCACTGTTCTGCGATAAGTATTCATTAGCTGCCGATAATTTTCAGGATCGCGCTCAGCAATCAACTGCTCAATTAAACGATCCAGCTCCACATAGATATCACGCCAAGCAGCGTACTCTCTTTCTAACTGACTAAACAACGCTTGGCCCGACTGTGAAAGACGTGGCAAGGCTGAAAAAATCTCCCAGTTTTTATCAATTGTCTCCCAAGAGGCACTGCGTTCTCTTGCTAGCGCACGCAAGCCACTTTTATCACTGTGGCCTTGTGTTTGCGTCATAACATCAATCGTCTGGGCGCGGATAGCCATACGCTCAGTATTCATTTGGCCCAGGGCGACTGTGCTAGGAACACGGTTATCTCGCATCAGCTGAGCATAATTAGACCAGCCTGTATAACCAGAAAAAGCTTCCCAAACAGCAACCAGCAGCGCGGCCAGCAATATAAGACTGATACTACCAATACGAAGACTAATACTCAGATTGTTGAACCAGCGCAGCATAATCAGCTCCTCTTAATCAAACGGGAATCAGCGATCAAAACTCCTCCCACTCGTCGTCTACCTGACGCTTAGGTGGTGGCAAAGGGGCTTTACGTTTAGCGGTAGTCGAATGCTTGGCATTAGGCTTATTAGCAGCCGTCGCTGACTTTTTAACCGGCGACGGCTTAGGCTTGTTGATCTGGGTTTGGGATGTTGCTGATCGCTTTTTCTGATCTGAATTAGCAGCTAAGGCTTCTTCTATTCGGAAAATAGCCACTGATTCAGACAAGGATTGCGACTGATCTTGTAAGGACTCAGCTGCTGCTGCAGCTTCTTCAACCAAGGCAGCATTTTGCTGAGTGACATCGTCCATCTGCATCACAGCCTGATTAACCTGTTCAATACCCTGACTCTGTTCGTCTGAGGCCGCTGAAATTTCAGCCATAATGTCGGCAACACGCTTAACAGAGTTGACGATTTCTTTCATGCTCTCGCCTGAAGCTTGCACAACCGCACTCGTGGCTTCAACGATCTCACCATCTTTTTTGATCAGCTCTTGAATTTCTTTGGCAGCCGCTGCAGAACGCTGAGCCAGCGATCTCACTTCGCCAGCCACCACGGCAAAACCTCGACCCTGCTCGCCCGCTCGTGCTGCTTCCACTGCAGCATTCAGGGCCAGAATATTAGTCTGGAAAGCAATACCATCAATGACCGAAATAATATCGCTCATTTTCGCTGCGCTTTCATCAAGCTCGTGCATTTTATCAACAGCTTCGGCAACGTTAGCACCACCTTTCTCAGCCACTTCACTGGCACTAGCACTAAGCTGGTTGGCCTGACGAGCATTATCGGCGTTCTGTTTAACCGTCGAAGTTAACTCCTCCATACTGGATGCTGTTTCTTCCAGACTAGAGGCCTGCTCCTCGGTACGCTGAGACAAGTCGGTGTTACCAGCTGCTATCTCAGAAGAGGCCGTATTAATAGCATCTACAGACGCTTTGATATCTTGGACAAGACTGCGAAGAGTCGACTGCATCTCTTCAAGGGCTTGGAGCACCTTGCCGATTTCATCGTCATTATCAATCTGAATTTTATTATTCAAATTACCCGCTGAAATCTCATGGAAGTAGCCCACCGCTCGGTTCAAGGGGTTAACGATAGCGCGAATCAGCAGCCAGCCCACCAAGCTAGCCAAGAGTACACCAAAAGTAATGGCCCCTATGGCAATATTGCGCGAGCGGTTGTAATCCGCATAGGCCTGTTGAACTTCTTGGGAACCGACTTCTTGCTGTAGATCCATTAAA